>JBHHUI010000544.1:0-2934 GCA_046753805.1 Anaerolineales bacterium | reverse complement strand
GGGGGGGGCCGCCGCGAGGCGGGCAGATATTTCTTCGTCGGCCAGCATCGCATTGAGGCCATCGCTGCATACCAGCAGCCGATCGCCCGCCTCCAGCTTGACAGCAACGACATCAGGCTCGATTTCGGATCGCTCGCCAATCGACTTGTAGATCACGCTGCGCTGTGGATGCGAAGCCGCATCTTCCGGCGCGACATGGCGCGAGGCCACGAGCCGTTCGATCAGCGAATGGTCGGTAGTGATCTGCTCCAAACCATTACTGGCAAGCCGATAAACACGACTGTCCCCGACATTGGCAGTGTATGCCTGCATTCCGTTGATAACGGCCATGACGAGCGTCGTGCCGAGGTTGGACTGCGTGCGCACACGATGGGCGTGCACGGCTTCGTTTGCGGCCGCAACCGCCTCTTTGAGCCACGCAATTATATCGTCTGCCCCGATGTCAGCGAACACCGCTTCGGAAAACAGCCCGGCTTGGGCTCGCCGGGCGAGTGTTGAGATAGCCATCCCGCTGGCAATTTCACCCGCGGCGTGGCCGCCCATGCCGTCGGCGATCGCATAAAGCCCGAGCGCGCGCCCGTACGAACTGCTGTTGCCCGACATCTCAATGACCAGCATGCTGTCTTCGTTAAGCTCGCGCACGCGGCCCGTGTGGGTGGCGCGGCCTGAGATCAGATCAAAGCTGGGCAGCCGCGACTCACCTCCCACGGGCTGCACCGCCAGGTTGCTGAGAGCTTGCAGCCAGCCGGCCGGGTCCGGTTCGGTCGCATCCGCTCCGAGCCAGCTCGCGAATACGCGATGGAGGCGCGGCGCTACCGGCGCCTGTGGATCGTATTCGTCCAGCCCCGTCAGAGCCGTCCACAGGATCGCTGCCAGGCTGCGGAACTCAGCGCGCATCTGCGCCGCCATGCCCAAAAGCGGTCCTGTACCCGGCAGCACCTGCACGGTTGTGAAGTCGGACCAGGCCGGCCCAGACTCGACAAACGCGACTTTGTCGGCGCGCACATTTCCGTACAGGATGTTGGATTGATGGAGCGCCTGCAGCCCGCGCCCGAGCCGGCTGCCCCACTGCAGGACTTTGACAACATCCTGTTTGCCGGTCAGGTCGGACAAAAAGCGCGTCGGCAATTCCGGCACGACCAAACAGCAGCGCACAGCCACAGTATCGGATTCTTCAAAGTAAACGAGCGGGGTCAGCAGGGCCGGGTGATGCACGCCGCGCGCGGCAACCTCGATGGCGGTACCGAACACGTCCGGCGAGTCAGCCTCCCGCAGTAGCAAGTGCGCCTGATACGATTCGAGCGGTGTGGCGCACTCTGGGCACAGCCCCGGGCGGTCGCCGCTCTGGCGCACGCCGAACAACTTACACGTGGGGTTTATGCAACGCAACGCCCACGCATTGTCGAGAACCTGGTAGAAGTGGCAGCCTGATTGCGTTCCAAGATACTCGGAAACCTGGAAGCGATTGTGGAAATAGTGCGCTCCGGGTTCGCGGGGTGGAAACGCCGGCCGCCGGTCCGGGCTTGCGCGAGCGATTTCAACTCCGGGCGACGCCTCGAGCACACCGCCGAAGTCGGACGGCGGTTGCTCCTTCGCTGGGACTGGCAGCGGCGCCTGGCAGTACGCACATTTCGCGGCGTTGGGCGGATTATTGGCTGCGCAGTTTGGGCAGTGGATCAGCGCGGACACGAGTCGCGTTATACCATGGAACGGAGGCAGCGCAAGGCGCCCATGGCTAAAGCTAATGGGCTGAAAAAGCGAAGCCCATCGGGCTTTGTGCGTTCAGCGCGGGGATATTTCTCCGCGCTCCTGAATCCACCAACAGGATCATCTTGCGTGCTCACGGCAAGGCGGCTTGCAAACCACATAAAGAGGTATTATCATGTTGCGGCGAGCACTCAGTCGCGCCTGCGGCATCGACGCGATACCAGACTACGATTGCAGCCCGGTCGCTGATGCACATGCCTTCAAAGCGGCGGCGGGTTGCCCATACCCCACTGATCGCCGCCGGCGTGTTTCTCGGACTGGCCGCGTGTACCGGACTTGGGCCCTCGTCTCCCGCCCCGTTCCTCACCGATACGCTTCCGCCGCCCGTTGTCGGCTACGCCACCGCCACCAGAGACGCGTCCGTCACGCCGGCCCAGGTTGCGCAAGCCAACACGGCAACCCTTACCCACACGCCTACGGGGTCGGCCACGTTCACTGCCGCAGCGCCGGTACTTCCATCTGCGGCCGCCACTATTCAATTTGCGATTGGGCAGGCCGTAGTCGCACAAGAAGGCTCCGGCGACGTAAACCGTACGGCGACGTTGAGTGAAATCGTCGCACAAGTCGTCGCGCGCCTCTCAGAGCAGGAGGGGTTTGGCGCCGCCATCGAAGGGCAGGTGCTGGGCCTGGGTGGTCAGGTGCAGACCGGCGCGGCCAGCCGCGTCCGCATCGACCTGTCGGATGAGACCATTCTGCGCCTCGATCAGAACAGCTTCTTCACCGTCACCGCGCTTGAACCGGCCGGCGCCACGCCTTTTGCGCGGCTGTTTCTCAGCATCGGACGAATCTTTTCCGTGCTCAAAGGCCCGGGTACGCTCGAAATCGAGACCCCCGTCGGCATCGCGTCGGTGCGCGGCTCCGCCATGGTCACCTGGTATGACCCGACCACAGAGATCTTCACCATGGGCTGCGGCGCGGGCGACTGCACCCTGCAACCGTTCCTCGCCGACGGCAGCACGCTCACGTTCACGGTACCGGTCGGCGAACTCGGGGCCATTGTCGGCGCGGGCAACGCGCCCACCAGCGCCGGCCCGCTCCCGTTACACTTCGTCCTCGAATGGTTGTCGCTCGCGGCCGAAGCCGAGCCGGAGCTGCGACCGCTGCTGACTCAGGTGGCCAGCACCGCCACCGCGCACGCCGCGACGCAAACCGCCCAGCCCACGACTG
>JBHHUI010000543.1:0-2937 GCA_046753805.1 Anaerolineales bacterium | reverse complement strand
CGGCAAAACGCTGGTCGAGTAGGCCGACAGGCCGTATCGAGACCCGTTTTGCCGCTTTCTGTAACGTCAACTGCGTAACTCCTGGGGGATAAATCACCCTGCGGGTATAATGGCCGCCATGGTCGAGACGACAGCCTTGCTGGGGCAGGCGTCATTATTTCGTGAATTGCGCCGTGGGGACCTTGAAACTGTCGCGGGCTGGTTCCGCGAGGACCACTTCGCACGCGACAGGACCATCTTTCACGAAGGCGCGCGTGCGGCGCGCTTTTGGTTGGTCGAGTCGGGACAGGTGAAGATCGTCAAATATGGGCAGGACGGCCGCGAGGTCGTCATCGAGGTTATTTCACCCGGCGAGGTTTTCGGCGGCGCGACGATGCTGATGGAACGCCATCCCGCCACAGCGGTCGCCATGTCGGACGCTACCACCCAGAGCCTCTCGTTGGAGGATTACGAGCGGCTATTGCGGCAATATCCAGCAGTGGCGCTGCGCGTCATCCGCGCGCTCGGGGAGCGCCTGTTGGGGGTGATCGGCGTACGAGTCGTCGCGAGTCAGCGGGTCGAAGGGCGCGTTGCCCACATCCTGCTCAAGCTGGCGAGCAAGTGTGGGACGCATGAGCCGGAGGGTTGGCGCATCACACTCAGTTTAACGCGGCAAGACATCGCCGACCTGGCCGACACATCGCTGGAGACGGCGATTCGGGTGATGTCGCGATTT
Source organism: Anaerolineales bacterium (assembly GCA_046753805.1). Classification (GTDB taxonomy): domain Bacteria; phylum Chloroflexota; class Anaerolineae; order Anaerolineales; family JBHHUI01; genus JBHHUI01. The sequence goes on along the minus strand of JBHHUI010000543.1, from coordinate 2,222 downwards.
CGCAAGCAGGGCTGGGTGCGGACGCTGCGCGGCGGTTACGTGGTCATCCTCGATCGACAGGCGCTGGCGCAGCTCACCCAGGTGGGGGAGTAGTCGTCTCGCCGGGCTGCACAATCTCGCCGCAATTGTGGCAATGGGTCGGCGCGCCGCCGGGCCAAACTTCCACTTCCGGCTCGCCGCAGTGCGGGCAGGCCACGTAATCGGGGCCGGCGCTTTCTGGCGGCTCGCCACAGCCGCCCGTGCGGGCGCGAATCCAAGCTTTTAGTTGCTGTAACCAAGCATTCGACATAACGAGCATGCGCTGCGCGCGCCTGAATAGTGTAGTCAGGCTGCTGGGCATACTCCATGACGGGCGTCATAACTTCTCAATCCGTCTGGCCGCCTACGGGGTTGCGCCGGGGTCAGGCCCCCTTCTGACCATCCTGGCTGCGCGCGATCATTTCGACGGCGCGCTCCAGCCACGCGAGGTAGTGCCGTTCGTAGCCCACCCCGAATTCGCGCGCCAGTTCCCACATCATGCCGTCGCGCTCGCGCCCCGTCTCGATTATCTGTTGTTCGATGTACGCGGCGGTCTCGTCCTCATAGCGCTGTAGCTGCGCGCGGTGGAGGGCAAGCTGCTGCCGGAGTTGCGCGAGCAGCGTGTCGTCGTCCAGTGCGCCCGAGAAGAACAGGCGCAGCAGGTTTGGCTCCTTAGCCGGCGGCAGCTCGGTGGTGGCACTGCGCAGCCAGTTCATCAGTACGTCCCGGCCCGCCACCGTGATAGAGTAAACCTTCTTGTTCGGCTTTCCCTCCTGTGGCAGCACCATCGATTCGACCAATCCGTCACTCTCCATTCGCTTGAGTGTCGGATAAATCTGGCTCAACTGTGCATGCCAGAAATGCTGCGTCGAATTGTCCATGAACTTCTTCAAGTCGTAGCCCGTCATTGGACCATAGCTGAGGAAGCCAAGTAGTGTGTGGCGGAGTGACATAGGCTACGTGTTTTTCTGTCCAACTGTGTACGCGACACCCAGCAATGCAATAGCCCCCACCACCACCAACCACCCAAACCAATCGCCCCAACTGGTATAGAGCGATGACCTTGGTACTGTGAACGTCTCTCTGACAATGAAGCCCCGTTCGTTCACCGCTCCTTCGGACACAATCCGTCCATACGGATCAACGATGACTGTGAGACCATTTGTTGTTCCATTCACAAATACGACCCGGTTTTCGACGGCGCGGAATACACTGTCTGAGGCGTGATAGGCCGGAAACTTTGTATTGGCGTTAAAGTCATCATCCACCGGCATGAGCACGATCTTCGCACCGTTACGCGCCAGTTCACGGGTGATGTACAGCCGATGGCGGTCCCAACAAACGCCGAGACCGACCTTCCCGTAGGGCGTATCGAAGACCGGGTACTCGTGCGGGCCAGGGACGAAGCCATGACTGGCCTCACCCCTCGTTATGTTGATCTTGTGCCGCCGCCCAATCTCATATCCGCGTGGGCCAATCAGAATGGCGGTATCGAAGAGATCATCCGCCGTGCTGAAATCAGTCACCGGCTGCCCAGAGGCCGCCGAGACTACATCGGCGACAAGGTAGGCTCCAGTTTCGGTTGCCAGCGCGCCAAGTTGCGTCATCATCTCCGCGTCTGTCACCGGGGCAAATTCGTTTTCCGGCCAGACAACAAATGCCGGTTGGCTGGCAGTCGCGAGCTCGCGTGTTAGGGCAGCGTCCACGTCAAAGATGGCTTGCGACATCGCGCTTGAGGTTGCCAGATAGCCAACTTCCGCGTCCGCTCTGCTGGCGCCAACAACGATGGCGTCCTGATTGACCATATCCGTAAGCGCGGCAACTCTGAAGGTCTCGCCGGGTGGAGATGATGGAAGGATCAGCGCGCCCCAACCTACTACCGCGCCGACGCCAGCAAGCGCGGTCATGCTCGCCCAAATCGGAGGCAACCGCATTGATCCGGCGATTTGCTCATCCGGCGACCTGATCGCGTGCAAGACCAGGAACGCCAATGCCGCGTTCGCCAACATCAGGAGAAAGCTGAGACCAGGAAATCCCGTGACGCTCAGTACCTGTAGCGCGGGCGGGAAGCGCCACTGGCTCTTCGCCAGCAGCACAAACCACCAGTCTTCCACAACTGGCGCGACGAACTTGATGAATTCGATTGCGCTCCAGATCACTGGCAGTGCGAGCAACCTGAGCGCGCCCGGCAACCGCGCCTGGAG
>JBHHUI010000542.1:0-2942 GCA_046753805.1 Anaerolineales bacterium | reverse complement strand
CCATCCGCTTCCAGCGCCTCCGCCAGAGTCAGATACGCCTGGACGATATCCTTTACATACACATAATCGCGGCGCATCGTGCCGTCGGAGCGGATGATGGGACGCTCACCGTGAAAGGTGCTGCGCACGGTACCCGGCACAATCCGGTTCCAGTTCAGATCGCCGCCGCCGTACATGTTGGCGCAGCGCGTTACGGCGACCGGCAGCCCGAATGTGTTTGCGTACGTCTGCGCGATCATGTCGGCGCAGGCTTTGGATACATCGTACGGATGATTGGCCCGCAGCGCCGCCTGTTCGGAATAGGGCAGCGTCGTGTGTGCGCCGTAGGCTTTGTCGCTGGATGCAACGACGACGCTGCGAGTGCCGGGCCAGTTGCGCGCCGCTTCCAGGACATTCCAGGCGCCGCGAATGTTCACTTCAAACGTCGGCGCCGGAGCGCGGTTTGCGATCCCGACAACCGTCTGCGCGGCCAGGTGAAGGCAGGACTCAATCTCGTAGTCGGAGAAAACGCGCGCCACCAGGGAAGCATCACACACGTCGCCCCGGACGACCTTGATACGTTCGGCTGCGCCCGAACGCACGAGGTTGCTCTGCGGCACCCAGTCACGGATCAATCCTACAACATCCGCGCCCAGTTCCACCAATCGCAGCGTGAGCCACGAGCCTAACACACCGGTTGCGCCGGTGACGAGTACGCGCTTATCGCGCCAGAAACCGTCTGCTGTCAACTTGTCTATTCTCCCCAGACTTTCCAGGGCGCGCCGGCGTCCCAGGCTTGATTGAGGCGCTGCGCGTCCTTGAATGTGTCCATCGAAGCCCAGAAACCGTCATGCCGGTACATCATCAACTGCCCGTCCTCCGCCAAACGCGCCAGGGCGTCACGCTCCAAATCGATATTGTCATCGCCGGCGAGGTAGTCCGCTACGCCCCGTTCAAACACGAAGAAACCCGCGTTGATCCACTGCCTCAAACGCGGCTTCTCGGCGATCCGTTCGACGCGGCCGTTACTGTCGACGTCAAGCACACCGTATTGTGAAAGCGGCTGGTAGCCCGTCAGAGTTGCAAGGCGCCCATGCCCGCGATGAAACTCGAGCAGCGCATTGATATCGACATCGCCAATGCCGTCGCCGTAAGTTACAAACACCGTGTCGGCGTCGAGGCGGCTGCACGCTTTGCGCACCCGCGATCCCTTGTCTGTGTCGATACCTGCGTCGAACAAGCGCACTGTCCAACCGATCTCTTTGCTCTGATCGTGGTACTTCCGGTCCTGCGGCCGGCGGATGTTAAACTCCACGTCGCGGTTGAGCGCATCATAATTGAGAAAGTATTGCCGGAACAAATCGCCCCGGTAACCGAGCGGGAACACAAATTCTGTGTGCCCGTAGTGCGCGTACAGCTTCATGACGTGCCACAGAATCGGCTTGCCGCCAATCTCGACCAGATGCTTGGGGAGTTCGCCGGCATCGGCGCCCATACGCGTACCATGGCCGCCAACCAGCAACACTACCGGCAGGTTTGTGCTTGTCAATTCTCGCGCTCGCTCTGGAAACAGATAATCCGTTGCTGGCCCGGTTAGCCGTCGGGCGCTTGCCCCGCCACGGCGCGCGCCAGGTTGCGCTTAAACGGCGGGTACACGACGCCGTTTTCGGTCACGATAGCGGTCACGTATCGATGCGGAGTGATGTCAAACGCGGGATTGCGCGCCGTGGCGCCTTCTGGTACTGCCGACGCTCCTTTAAATGCGAGGTCAAGCACTTCGCTTGGGTCACGCTCTTCGATCGGTATATCATCGCCAGTAGACAGCGCGAGATCGATGGTGGACGTCGGCACGACGGGGTAGAACGGAATACCATTCTCGCGCGCGACCACACCCAGCTTGTAGGTGCCGATCTTGTTGGCCACGTCGCCGTTGGCCGCGGTGCGATCGGAGCCGACCAGCACGGCCTGAACCTGCCCCGTGCGCATGAAGTGGCCGGCCGCATTGTCGGCGATCAGGTCGAACGGGACACCCAGGCGCTGCAACTCCCACGCGGTCAGGCGCGCGCCCTGCAGCCGGGGGCGCGTTTCGTCCACGAGGACGTGGATTCGCTTGCCTTGCTCGTGCGCCGCTCGCACCACGCCCAGCGCGGTGCCGTAATCCACGGTTGCCAGCGCGCCGGTATTACAGTGATGCAACACCGTGTCTCCGTCTTCCAGTAAGGCCGCGCCGAATGCGCCCATGCGGCGATTGATCGCCACGTCTTCGTCGGCAATGCGTTGCGCCTCGACCAGGAGCGCGTCGCGCACAGCCTCCACCGCCTCAAGCTGTTCGTCGGTCGCCACGCGCAGCAACCGTTCGAGCGCCCAGGCGAGATTCACGGCCGTCGGGCGCGCCTGTCGCAAATGCGCGGCGGCCGCCTCAAGGTCGCGCAATAGCGTCAGGCGGTCGCGAGCTTCACTTTGGAAAGCCGCCAGCGCCAACCCGAACGCAGCGGCTGCGCCGATGGCCGGCGCGCCGCGCACGACCATATCTGTAATAGCCCGCGCAACGTCGCGATAGTCGTGATAGTCTACAAGCTTGAAACTTGCGGGCAGCACGCGCTGATCAATCATCCGCACTGCGCCCGCGCGCCACTCAACTGTGCGCAAAGCCGCCTCCCATGGATCGCTTGCATCCGCAAAAAAACGCCCTCAACACGCGAGAGCGTTCGGCCAAGCCTTGCCGGATGATACCAGTGCGCAAATTGATTGTCAATCATCGCTGTGGTATCATGCCCCGCATGCCCTTGCGTGGCGCGCGCGTCCGCGGAATACTTCTGCTCGGCGTCCTCACCACCATGGCCACGACCGCGGCGTGCAGTGCAGACCGCCAGAGCCCGATTGGATTGTTCTCCCCGTCGGCCACCCCCACGGCCACATTTACCCCCGCCCCTACTGCAACGCCCACGCCGACCCAGACGCCA
>JBHHUI010000541.1:0-2943 GCA_046753805.1 Anaerolineales bacterium | reverse complement strand
GATGAGTGCACAGATTGAATCCATCTCGGACAGCGCATGCATCTTCGAGAAGGTCATGCTGGGGCATAGCGCCGTCATCGGCGAGTATGTCGTCGTCGGCGCGCAGCCGCAGCCGGCCGCTGCCGAGGCGCTTGAGACGCGCATCGGGCCGTATGCCGTGATCCGCTCGCACGCGGTGATCTATGCCGGCAATACGATCGGCGCGCGCTTCCATGTCGGGCACGGCGCGCTCGTGCGCGAGAAAAACACCATTGGGGATGACGTGAGCATCGGCAGCCACGCGGTCGTCGAACACCATGTCGTCATCGCAGACGGCGTGCGCATCCATTCCGGCGCGTTTGTGCCGGAATATTCAGTTCTGAAGGCGGGCTGCTGGATCGGCCCGAACGCCGTCCTTACCAACGCGCGCTATCCGCTGGCGCGCAACGCGAAGGAGACGCTCCAGGGTCCGGTCATCGAGCCACGCGCCATTATCGGCGCAAATGCGACCGTGTTACCGGGCGTCGTCGTCGGCGCGGGCGTGCTCGTCGGCGCGGGCGCGGTCGTCACACGGGATGTGCCGCCCGGCGCGGTTGTGGTTGGCAATCCGGCGCGCGTCATCGGAACGGTCGCTGAACTGGATGAGTACGGTGGAACAAATTCCGCTGGTTGACCTGCGCGCGCAGCATGCCGCGCTGCGGCGCGAAATCGACGCGGCGCTGGCAAGCGTGATCGCCTCCACGCGGTTTGTGAACGGTCCGCAGGTGGCCGAGTTCGAAGCAGAATTTGCGGAATTCTGCGGGGCGCGCTTTGCGGTGGGGACGGCGTCCGGCACGAGCGCGCTGCACCTGGCATTGCGCGCCTGCGGCGTCGGGCCGGGCGACGAGGTCATCACGGCCGTCAACACCTTCACCGCGACAGCGGAGGCCATCCTGCATTGCGGCGCGACGCCTGTCTTTGTCGATGTGCAGCCGAACACACTGTTGATCGATCCCGAATTCGTTGCGGCAGCGGTGTCTCCCCGCACGCGCGCGGTCGTTCCGGTGCATCTGTTCGGCCAGATGGCCCCCCTGGCGGCGCTGGAGGTGATCGCGGCCAGGCATGGGCTTGACATTGTGGCGGACGCGGCGCAGGCCCACGGTGCGGCGCAGGACGGGCGCGGTGCGGGCGCGGCCGGCCGGGCGGCCATGTTCAGCTTTTATCCCGGCAAGAATTTGGGGGCGTATGGAGACGCGGGCGCGCTGGCGACGGATGACGCGGCTGTGGCCGAGTCCGTGCGTCTGCTGCGCGACCATGGTCGGCGCGCCAAATACGAGCACGAAGTAGTTGGCTTCGGCGAGCGTCTGGACACGCTGCAGGCGGCCGTGCTGCTCGCTAAGTTGCCGCGCCTGCGCGGCTGGAACGCCGCCCGGGCGCAGATCGCAGCGCAATACGACGCACAACTGGCCGGGCTGCCGGTGCGCCCGGTAGCGACTGCGCCCGGCAATTCGCACGTGTATCATCTGTATGTGATACGGACGGCGCGCCGCGACGACCTGCGCGCATATCTATCGGAACGCGGCATCGCCACCGGTGTGCACTATCCGACGCCGCTCCACCTGCAAGCCGCCTATGCCCGCCTGGGCTATCGGCGCGGCCAGTTCCCGCATGCGGAGCGCGCCGCGACGGAGATTGTGTCGCTGCCGATCTACCCCGAGATGACGCCGGAGCAGGTGACGCGCGTCTGCGATGCTATTCGCGGATTCTTTGCTGCGTGACGTCCATGCGCATCGCTCACGTGATTGACGCCTACCAGTCGCAGCTCGGCTATCAGGAATCCGCCCTGGCCGAATGCCAGCAGCGCGCGGGACATGAGGTGCACGTTGTCACGGGCGACCGCTACGCGCCGGTGCTGCGGCGGCTCGGGTATTCACGCGCGGCCAGGCGCGGCGTCGCCATAGAAAACGGCGTGACGGTGCACCGTCTGCCGGTACGCTTTGAATTGCCGGGTGAGGGCAACCGGGTCTGGCTCGGCGGGCTGGAAGCAACGCTGCTGCAATTGCATCCCGATTTCGTCCACGTGCACAACATACTCACTTTCACGGCTTGGCGCGTGGGGCGAGTGCACGCCCGCCGGAAGTTCCGACTCGTGTTCGACAGCCACATGGCTGCTTTTAACAGCCTGCCAGAGCGGTCTGCGCTTCTGGGCGGTCTGCGCCGGGCATACTACACCATCGCGCGTCGCGTCTGGCTCTCACAAATCGAGGCCGGAGCGTGCGCGCTTGTAGCCGTGGGTGAGCCGGAACGCGATTTCATGGTTTCTCAATTCGGAATCGATCCGGCGCGCATCCAGATTATCCGTCTTGGAGCGGACACGGGGCATTTCTATCCGGACGCAGCGGCGCGCGCCGACACGCGCGCCCGCTGGGGCGTGCCCGCCGACGACGTCGTGCTTGTCCATGCCGGGGGCATCCGCCCGAGCAAGAAGCTTGAACTGCTCGTGGAGGCAGGCCTGGCGTTGCTGCGCGAGGGCGCGCCCGTGCATGTCGTCGTCATCGGCAGCGGCGACCGGCGATACATGCAGCGTTTGCAGCAGCACACGCAGCAATCCGGATTTGCGCGGAACTTTAACTGGCTGCCGTTCGCACCGCGCGACGAGTTGGGCACGCTGCTGAACGGCGCGGACATCGCGGTGTGGCCGGGCGATCAGTCTAATACGATTGTGGAGGCCATGGCGGTGGGCTTGCCGCTGGCGACCGTGCAGAGCGAGTACGCCGTCAATCTCGCCGGGGCGGGCGGGCGCTATTTCAAGGCGGATGATGTGGAAGCAATGCTGGCGGCCCTGCGCCCGCTGGTGTGCGACCCCGCAGCGCGCGCAGCAGTCGGCCGGGCGGCGCTGGTTCGCGTACAGACGGAATTAAACTGGGAAGTCGTGTCTGAGCGCTTTCTCGCGTTGTGTGGCTGAATGAAAATTCTTTGCGTCAA
>JBHHUI010000540.1:0-2954 GCA_046753805.1 Anaerolineales bacterium | reverse complement strand
CATGGCGTGAAACCCAAGCCTAAAGAACATGAAATCGAGCAACGATTACGCTATTTAAGCGGCGTGTTGCAAGTTGCCCCCGATGCCATCGTATCTACGGATGCGCACATGAACGTCGTGATGTGGAATCCAGGCGCTGAGCGTTTGTTTGGTTATTCATCTGAAGAGGCCGCCGGGCGCAACATCGATGACTTGATCACGAACGCCGATATTCGCGCGGAGGCGTTGCAGTATTCGGAAATCACCATGAGCCAGGAGCACTTGTTCCATGCGGAGACCGCGCGCTGTCGCAAAGATGGCGCGCTCGTGGATGTGCTCCTCTCGGCGGCCCCCATTCTGGTGCAAGGAAATCATATCGGTTCGGTTGCGATTTATACGGACATTACAGAACGGAAACAGACCGAACAGGCCCTGCATGCGGCCAAAGCGGCCGCGCAGCAGCAGCGTCGCCGGGCGGAAAGTCTGCAAGAGGTCGCCGCCGTACTGAGCAGCAGCTTGGAGCGCGACACGGTGCTGTCCAAAATCATGGAGCAACTCGGACGTGTGGTCGCCTATGATGGCGCCGGCATTCTGCTGCTGGAGGGCGATAGTCTGGTCGTTTCCGGCGGCTCGGAGTCGGTGCAACCCTTCTTGGGAAAGCGGTTCGCTATCACGGGTCAGGGGCCGGACGCGCGCCTCTATCAAGAGCGGCGCACGATCATTATCGACGATGTTCACCATGACCCACATTGGGAAACGTGGCCGGGCATTGAGAATATTCGCAGTTGGATCGGACAGCAAGTCATCGGCGTCCTCACGTTAGACAGTTATACGATTGCAGCGTATACGGAAAAGGACGCTGAATTATTTCAAACTTTTGCTCACCAGGCCGCCCTGGCCATCAAGAACGCCCGCCTCTTTGAAACGGAACGCGCTGCCCTGGAACAGGCCGAAACGCTCTATGCAGCCTCGCTGGCCTTGAGCGCCACCATGGACCTGCAACAAGTACTGGAACGCATTCTCGCGCAGCTGCGCGATGTGGCGCCTTATGATAGCGCCTCGGTGCAGCAATGGGTCGGGGACCATATGGAGGTGATCGCCGGCGCCGGGTATAAGAAGTTCGCGCACATGATTGGCGTCCGCTACGATGCGCATGACGAGCTTAATCAAGAACTGATCGCGAAACGCGCCCCGATGATTATCGAGGACGCCAGAGAATACCCTGTTCTGAAGACAGCCGATCAATCCAGGCATGGCATTCGCGGCTGGCTTGCGGCGCCCTTATTGTTTGGCGAACGACTAATCGGAAAAATCACCCTCGACCACCACGAGCCAGGCTTCTATACGCAAGAGCACGCGAACCGGGCGATGGCGTTTGCGACACAAGCAGCCATTGCCATCGAGAACGCGCGCCTGTATAGCCAGGCGCAGGCGGAACTGGCCGAGCGCAAGCAGGCCGAAGAAGGATTGCGCCAACAGCGCAACTATTTATCCGCCCTGCACGATACGGCTTTGGCCTTATTGAATCGTCTAGAGATTGGCGACCTGCTCGACAATATTCTCGCCCATGCGAAACGATTGCTTAACGTGGAGATAGGCGAGATCGCCCTGGTGACGACGCGCGGGGAGTCCGTGCAGCTGGTGAGCGGCGTTGGCAACGCCCAGCAGCCCCTGGACACAAGCCGGGGATTGGATGGCCTGGTCTGGCGCACCGGAGAAGTCCAAATCGTGCCGGATTATGCAGCCTGGGAGCTACGGCGGCCAGAGCCGCAATATGATGTCATCCACGGCGCAGTTGGGTTGCCGCTTAAGATTGGCGCTGCCGTGGTCGGTATTATGACCTTAGGCGCTACTGAGTTGGCGCGTCAATTTACCGCCGAGGAGGTTGAATTATTAGAGCAGTTCGCCCGCTTAGCGGCGCTTGCGATTGATAACGCCCGCCTGTTCGATGAAACGCAACAAGCGAAACAGGCCGCCGATACGCTGCGGGCGGCTTATCTCGACCTCTCCCAAAGCCTCGAACTGGATCTCATTTGTGAGAAGTTATTGGATTGGCTGAAGAAATTCACCCCTTATGATAGCGCCACGATCTTTTTGTTAGAGGGCGATACACGTTTGGTTGCGCGTGCTGTTCGGGGATATGAAGCCTGGGGCGTGCTCGACCAGGCGCGCACGGCCGCTTTTGAGATCGAGTCTGCTTCAGGCGTCGCTGCTGTAATCACCGGGCAGAAAAGCCGCTTGATTCCAGATGTAACCCAAGACCCGCGTTGGATTGGCGTTGCGAGCGCTGCCCACGTCCGCGCCTGGCTAGGTGTGCCGATGATGTCTGGCGGCAAGGTGATTGGCGTGTGCTCATTGGATAGCGCCCAAACGAACTTCTTCGAGCCTGAACACGTCCAGTTGGCCGAGTCGCTCGCCATTCAAGCCGCATTTGCGATTCAAAATGCAGCCTCGTATGACGAGGCGCGTCAGGCTCGCAAAGTAGCCGAAGCTGCCAGCCAAGCCAAAAGTATTTTTTTGGCTAAAATGAGTCATGAGCTGCATACGCCCGTGGATTCCATCCTGAGCTTTGGGTAGCTGCTGCGAGAAGCCCCCGCCACCACGCCCGCGCAGCGTTAGAGCCTGAACGTGATCAAGAGCAGTGGCGAGTATCTGTTGGTCTTGATTGAGAAGATGGCGGAGATGGCCGCGGGCGAGGGTGAACAATGACCTTCATGTTATACCCAGTACTTTCCTACTCTTCCGCTTGGCCTCCCTTCTGGCTTCCGACCAGCAGAGACAGCGCCTCAAGAAAAGATTCTTGCTCGATGCGTAATGCGTCTTGCCCGCGCTGCGCCTCCTGGTCCGGGGTGTGCGCCAGCGAGCGCTCTAGATGTTCGCGGGCGTTTGCTATGCGCCGCTCCCCCGCCTGCAAAAGGTCGGCGATTTGAGCCCGGTGGGTGAATCCGGCCAGGCTGTTTTCGCTCTGGGTCAGG
>JBHHUI010000539.1:0-2958 GCA_046753805.1 Anaerolineales bacterium | reverse complement strand
GCTAAATCGACCGGGGGCAAGACCCAACCCGCGAACAGATTCGCCAGCAAGCTGCCGCCTGCTCCGGCCACGAAGCCGACCACCGGTCCGAATGCAATGCCAAACACAACGACGGGAAGCCAAGCCAGCTGCAATGTCACTTGTTGAAACGCCGGCAGATCGAAGGTGTTACCCGCAAAAAACCAGCGCACGACGCCTGAGACCACAGCCGCAATGACGGCGTACACACCGTATTGCACATCCAGTCGCCAGACGTCGTTCTCGCCGGCGGCGTATGAGGCCGCAAACGCGAGCACGCCGACCACGAGTGCGCCGGCAAACCGTAGCGGCGTATCCGGGTCGAGCAAACTCACGTGGCCGGCGCCGGCTACCAGAAGATGGAACACGATTGCCAGCACCAGCAGGCCAATCATGGCGGTGATGAGGCTGCGCGCCTTGTCAAGCATGGGACTCTCCTCCGGACGATGTCAGACGATGGGGGGCCGTCGCGGCCCCACGCCGCTGGCGGGCCGCCTCCATCAGCAAAACACCGGCCGCTACAGCTACATTCAATGATTCCGTTGCGCTCGCCATGGGGATATGCACATCCGCGTGCGCCAGCGCGCGCGCCTGTTCGCCGCTGCCGCCGGTTTCGCTGCTGACAATGAGGGCGCTGCGTCGGGTCCAATCAACGGCGTCGTACGGCACACCAGAATGCGACGACGCCAGCAGGCACTCGCAGTGTACTACCGCCGCTCGAATGGCATTCCAGTCCAGCGGCAGCACGGGCAGCCGCAGGTGCGCGCCCGCCCCGCCCCGCACCACCTTGGGATTATAGATATCGACTGAGCCCGGCGCAGCCAGCACCATATCTACCCCCGCCGCCTCGGCAGTGCGCAGCACCGCGCCCATATTCCCCGGATCGCCGATCCGATCGCAAATCAACACCAGCGAAGGTTCGGGAGGGGGCGATAGGTTCTGGAAGGGCAAGACCGCGAGCAGCCCGGAGGCGGTTTCCGTCGCACTACAGGCGGCCAGCACCTCATCGGAGACGACCTCAATGGTTGCCCCGCGGCGCGCGAGGCGATTGACCACTCCCCGGTCGCGTTCGCCAAGGTGATCGTGGTGCAGCACAGTCAGCGGCGCGACCGCGGTGCGATCCACCTCCTCCAACAGCCGGCGCCCTTCCACGACATACAATCGCTCCCGGGCGCGCGCGCGGCGATTGGTCTGGAGCGCACGCACAAGTTTCACGCGTGGGTTTTTCAGGCTGGTGATCATAGTCGCGCGGCGATTCTACATCAGGAGTCGACAGCCGCGCACCTGAGGCAATCCAAGTGTGAGCGCGAAAGATGTCACCGTACACCTGCGAGGGTTACGCTCACGCGCCCCGTAACGAACTCGGACGCCCGGCTCCGCAATCTGGAAATCCCGTTTGAGTATATTTACGCGCGCGCGAAATAAAAACCGCCACCCGTTTGGATGGCGGTTCTGATCGATGCGTGCGTTGCGGACTACGCAGCCCTGGCAACCTCGGCCACCTGCGCGAACGCGTGCGGGTCGTGTACGGCCAGTTCTGCGAGCATCTTGCGGTTAAGGCTCACGTTGGCGCGCTTCAAGCCGGAAATTAACCGGCTGTATGTCGTACCGTTGAGTCGCGCAGCCGCGTTGATGCGCACGATCCAAAGGCGCCGAAGGTCGCGCTTGCGGGCGCGTCGGTCGCGGTAGGCGTACCAACTGCTCTTTAGCATGGCTTCGTTGGCGCGCCGCCATAGGCGGTGGCGCGAGCCAAACTGGCCCTGCATGCGCTTAATGATCTTGCGATGTCGCCGGCGGCGGTATGGGCCGGTCTTTACTCTTGCCATCGTATGCTCCTGCTCAGGCCGGCGGGTTTGCTTTGTAACGCCGCAGATACGGCGCCAACCGGCGAATGCGTGTCTGGATGCTGGCGCCCTTGACCTCGACGGTTTTCTTGAACAAAGCTTTCGTGCGTTTGGAAGTATTCCGGCGCAAATGCCCTTTACCGATCTTCGTCCGCATCAACTTGCCGGAACCAGTCACTTTAAAGCGTTTGGCCGTGGCCTTGTGAGTTTTAAGTTTATACTTGCCTTTTCGAGGCTTGCGCGGCATCGTCTTGCTCCCTGTTTCTCGCCTGCGGGGTAATATATTTACAAACGGAACCGGGGCAATCCTGCAACCCCGGCGCCTCGGTCATATTCGGATTTACCGGGCGGCAGACTGCCCGCGACCTACCCCCGGGTTACGGTCGGGCTGGTCCGGGCGCCAATATCATCAACATCGTGCGCCCCTCCATGCTTGGTTCCACCTCGACGTGTCCAACATCGGCTACTTGTTCGGCAATCTCCACCATGTCTTGTCGGGCGATTTCCGGGTAGGTGATTTCGCGTCCACGGAACCGAATGCGAACTTTCACCTTCATTCCATCTTCCAACCAGCGGCGCGCGTTGCGCACTTTGAACGAGCGATGATGCTCGGTTGTCTTCGGCCGCAGCTGAATCTCCTTGACTTCAACCTGCTTCTGAGCCTTGCGCGCCAGCTTGTCTTTCTTCGACTTCTCGTACAGGAACTTGCCGTAGTCCAACACGCGGCACACGGGGGGATCGGAGTTGGGCGCTACCTCCACCAGGTCGAGTTCTGCTTGCCCAGCGATCTCCATTGCCTCGGCAATGGAAACGACACCGTGGTTGGTACCGTTGGGGCCAATCAGCCGCACTTCGGGCGCGCGAATGCGGCCGTTGATGCGATATTCCACTGTGGCCGGAACCGGAATGGCTCTTCTGCCTCTAGATCTAATTGGTGGGATTCCCTCTATTCATGCAAAAAATACGGCGCCGCATGACGCCGACCGACGCGCGCGAGTTTACCATAGCCGCTGCACAGAGTCAATTGAAGCGCGCATGATTGTGTTAGCGTTCAGCGATAAGGTCAGGGTGTAATCGTTCAGCGAAAATGTCAGGG
>JBHHUI010000538.1:0-2966 GCA_046753805.1 Anaerolineales bacterium | reverse complement strand
CGATTCTGCGCAGCCGATAGCATTCCAGAATACACGGAGGTCGGGTCGCTTTATGGCGTGGCTTGTGGTCCCAAGGCCGGCCATACTTCGTGACGAAAGCGCGGGCGTTACAGACCGCGCTCGCCACGAATGTATGGAATGCCGAGCGCCGCTGGCGCGCCCAGGCGCTTGCGCAGCGATTCCCTTGAACCAATGATCAGCACGATAATCGTGAACGCAAACGGAACCATCTGCAGCCAGAAACCGTTATATGGATTGTAGAAAAACGGGTTGCGGAAGCCAAGCAACGTGGTCGGCCCCTGCAAGTCCAGGATTGAGCGTCGCAACGCGCCGAAGGCATACGAGCCTAACGCGGCGCGTACGGGGTCCCACTGCGCAAAAATTACCAGCCCTACGGCAATCCAGCCCTGCCCGCCGGTCGTCAACTCGCTGAACCAGCCGGGGGAAATCGCAAGGCTGATGGTTCCGCCGGCCAGTCCGGCCAGCACGCCGCCCACAAAGACATAGAAGTAGCGCAGACGAAACACCGAGATGCCCACCACGTCGGCGGCGGCCGGATACTCGCCGATGGCGCGCAGGTGCAAGCCGGGCCGCGTGCGATTGATGTAGTACCAGGCCAGCGGCGTCAGGATATAGCCCACGTAGACCATCACGCTCTGGTTCGTAAATAAGATAGGCCCCAGCAACGGGACCTGCGAAAGGAGCGGGAGCGTGTATTTCGGGAGCAGGGAAATGGCGCCAGCTTTGCTGAGGCCTTCGCCAAAGACCAGGCTCAGGCCAGTGCCCAGAAATGTGAGCGCCAGCCCGCTCACGACCTGGTCGGCCTGAAAGCTGACGGTTACGACCGCATGGGTCAGGGACAGCAACCCGGCGACGAGCATCGCCACCAGCAGCCCCAGAAACCCATTGCCGGTCGCCACAGTAACGGAAAAGGCGCTCATCGCGCCGATGAGCATCATGCCTTCCACACCCAGGTTCAGCACGCCGGCGCGCTCGGAAAAGATTTCGCCGATGGTAGCGAACAACAGGACGGTTCCACTGGCAACGCCGGCCTGTAAGACGATGATGATTGCATCCATATGAGTCCTTTATGCCGTCGCGGCGCGCACGATGCGCACGCGGTAGCGGAGCAGCACTTCGCTGGCGATAAGGGCGAACAGGATGATGCCCTGAATGAGACGCGGCACGCCCGCCGGCTGGATTTCGCGCCCGGCCAGGATCAACCCGCCGAACAGGATCGAGACGAGAATGACCAGCCAGGGGTTTAGCCGCGCGAGCCACGCGATGATGATGCCGGTAAACCCATAGCCCGGCGAGATATTACCCTGCAGGCGGTGCACGACCCCCGCAATTTCGGAAAAGCCGGCCAGACCAGCCAGACCGCCGGAAAACATCATCACCAGCACCGTGTTCCGGACGATGTTGATGCCGGAATATTCAGCCGCGCGCGGGTTGTCGCCGATGAGCCGGATTTCGTAGCCCCAGCGCGAGCGGTAAATAATCCACCACACTAACAGTGCACCCAGCAAGCCGAATACCAGCCCCGCGTGTGTGGTCAGGCCGCGGAAGGCTGGTATCTGGGAGGCGAAGTCGGCCAGGCGCGGCAGCCATGCATTGCGCTCGAACGTGCGACTCATCTGAAAGCCGCCCTCGCTCCATACGGCGAAGATGAAGTAATTGTTAAATGCAATGGCGATGTAGTTCAACATCAACGTCGTAATAATCTCGTTGACGCGCAGCCGCGCTTTGAGAATGCCGGGGATGAAGCCCCAGATAGCGCCGCCGAGCATACCGAATATAGCCATGACGGTAAGCATCAGCCAGCGCGGCGACGTTTCCGGCACAATGCCGCCCAGCACGACGAGGCTCGCGCCGAATGCCCCGAGGAAGAACTGGCCCTCCGCGCCGATGTTCCACAGCTTCATGCGGAACGCCACCGTCAGCGCCAGCCCGACAATCATCAGGGGAATGGCTTTCACCATCGTGTCGGAAAGCACGCCCAGGCTGCCGAATGCGTTGAGCGCAATGTGCCGATACGCGGCCCAGGCATTCCCGCCGATGATCTCAAGGACGATTGCGCCGATGAGCAGCGACACGATGATCGCGCCAACGTTCACGACCAGCGGCAGCCAGCGCGGGACTTCCAAACGCGGCTCGACTTTCAAGCGGAAGCCGCCGCGCGGGGGCCTCAGTGTGGTTTCACTCATGCGGCCTCCTTGTGCGCGGCGGCCCGCGCTTTCGAACCGCCGCCGGCCATCAGCAGGCCGATGCGGTCGATATCGCCGTCGGTCACTTCGCCCATGATGCGACCCTCAAAAATAACGAGGACCCGGTCGCTGAGCGACACGATCTCTTCGAGTTCTTCGGACATGAGCAGGATCGCAGCGCCGGCTTCGCGTTGTTCGAGCAGCAGGCGCTGCACGCCTTCGATGGCGCCCACATCCAATCCGCGTGTAGGCTGCACCGCAATCATCACCTCCGGCCCGCTGGAGATTTCGCGCGCCAGGATGACTTTCTGCAAGTTCCCACCGGAGAGCAAGCGCGCGTGCGTGTCCACGGTGGGCGTGGCAATATCGTACTCCCGGCGCATTTCGCGCGCATAGGAGCGCGCCGCCGGGTAACTGATCGACCAGCCCGTGCCGATCGGCTCCGTGCGGTACTTCTTCATGATGATGTTTTCCATCACGCTCATGTTTGGAGCGCTACCCACGCCCGTACGGTCTTCCGGAATATGCGCCACGCCGGCCTCGATGGCTCTTCGCACAGACTGGTTCGAGATCACGGTGTCTTCAATCGTTACACGTCCGGCGCTGGCGCGCCGCATGCCAGTGATGACCTCGGCCAGCTCACTCTGCCCATTGCCCGCTACGCCAGCCAGTCCGACGATCTCGCCTTTGCGGACGTCGAAGGACACGCCTTGTAACGATTTCACTCCCCGGTCATTGAAAGCTTCTATATTCTCAACG
>JBHHUI010000537.1:0-2970 GCA_046753805.1 Anaerolineales bacterium | reverse complement strand
TATTCCGCTTGCGCAAGCGGAGAACCGCTTGCAACAAGTCTTCAACAAGCCGTTGGTCGTCCAGATCAAAGTCTACATTTGCTGCTTGCAATTGTACCAACTGTTGCCCGAGCGTTTCGTCCAGCTGCGCGCCCAGAAACTCGAGCGGCAGGGCTTCGTCCTGACGCAGTGAAGCCCGCAGCGCGCCAAAAATGACCTCAAACCCGGTATTGGAGAAATCCCGCGGCGCCAACGGCGCCAGTTCAAGCTCCAGCAGGAAGCGGTCGATCCGCGCGAGTAATTCCGGTTCGCCCACGAGCGCCCGCAAACAATAGGACTCTAGCTCACTTGCCCCGTATTCGGCAAACTGCCCCAGCGCGCCGACGCGAAACGTGGCGCGGGGCGATCCGGCGTCTATCGCCGCCGGCGCGCGACGCGCTGCCCGGCGCGGGCTGCGCGCTGCCCGGCGCGGCGACTCCCCCATCAGCGCGCGTTCGGGCACGCGCAGCCGCACCGACAATTTCTGGCGATATGTGCTGCGCTCGACGGGATCGCGCACTTCGTTGATCAGCGGCACCAGTTGCGCCGCCAGGTCGGCCTTGACCTTGGGATCGTCCAGGTCCTGCCCGGCGGTCAGCGCACTCATCACATATTCGACCACCGGCTGCGCATTGTCGATCAGCGCGCGCCAGCCCGCGGCGTCCTGCGCAATCATCTCGTCGGGATCGAGGCCGCCCGGCAGCGTCGCAACGCGAATGTCGAGTTTGAGCTGACCTTCGTTGCGCACCAGACCGCGTGGATCGAACGCCGGTGCAGTGTCGCGCTCGAGCGTGTCGCGCGCAACCTCCAACCCGCGCAGCACGGCGCGGTTGCCCGCCACATCCGGATCGAGGGCGAGCACGAGCCGGCGGGCATAGCGTTTGACCGTACGCAACTGCCGATCGGTGAGGGCGGTTCCCATCGGCGACACGACGTTCTCGAACCCGGCCAGGTGCGCGGCCATGACATCCATGTAGCCTTCAACCAGCACAGCGACGCCCGTCTCGCGCATCGGCTTGCGGGCGCGGTCGAGGCCGTAGAGCAGCGCACTCTTGTCGAACAGGTCGGTCTGCGGCGAGTTGAGGAACTTCGGCACATCCTCCGGGTTGACAATGCGCGCGCCGAAACCAGCCATCTTGCCGAGCGCATCCCGGATCGGGATCATGATGCGGTTGCGAAAGCGATCGTACACGCGGCCCTGGTCGTTCTTCACGGCCAACCCGGCCGCGATCAGATCGTCGTCGGAATAGCCCTTCGCGTGGAAGTGGTTCAGGCCGGCATCCCAGCTATCCAGCGCATAGCCGAGGCCGAACATCTCGCCCGCTCCCGGCGGCAGTGGGCGGGCGGCCAGATGCTCGCGGGCGGCTGCGGCGTGCGCGCTGTGTTCCAACAGATAGCGATAATAATTGACCGCGCTTTCGAGCAACGCTCGCAGGCGGTCGCGCTCGTCCTGGCGCGCTTCCTGTTCGGGCGTGCGCGGCTCCAACTCGACCCCGGCGCGCTGCGCCAGATGGCGGAGCGCGTCGCCGAAGTCCCAGCCTTCCTTCTTCATCACAAACTTGAAGATGTCGCCGCCCTCATTGCACGCGCCGAAACAGCGCCAGGTGTTGCTGTCCGGCCACACGACGAATGCCGGCGTATTCTTGTTATCGTGGAACGGGCAAAAGCCGGAATAGGAGTTTCCGGACTTGCGTAGCTTTACGGACGCGCCGATATATTCGACTGCATCGATGCGGTCTTTAACTTCTTGTATAACAGACATGGTTTC
Source organism: Anaerolineales bacterium (assembly GCA_046753805.1). Taxonomy (GTDB): domain Bacteria; phylum Chloroflexota; class Anaerolineae; order Anaerolineales; family JBHHUI01; genus JBHHUI01. Next base: position 1,184 of record JBHHUI010000537.1, on the reverse strand, counting down.
CCGCGCTGGCGGCGATTATAGCACCGGGCCCGCGCGGGCGCGTGGCCGTGGGAGGATGACAACGGTCGGGATCTGCTGGGGCGCCGGGCGTCGGGGTATCTAAAATCCTTCCAACGCCGATAGGTCCACGATGCCATCCGCGAGCGCAGCCACGGATTGCAGCAGCCCGAGCCGGTTGTTGCGCACGGCCTCGTCGTCGGCCATTACCAGCACTTCGTCGAAGAAGCGCATAATCGAGGGAACCAGCGCGCCGAACGCAGTGAGGAATTCATCTACGCTGCTGGCTGGCGAGGTCTGTTCGGCCGCGCTTTCAAGCGCGGCTCGGAGGCTGCGTTCTGCGTCTTCCACGAACAGGTCAGATGTGACCGGCAGGCGTGTTTCAAGGTCGCGTGTAATGCGCACGCAGCGCGCGTAGTTGTCGAGCGTGGTATCCCAATCCGGACGGACAACCCACTCGGCGAGCTGTGCGGCAGCCTGTCCGGCGCGGTGGGGATTGTGTCCTTGCGCCCGCGCGACCGCCTCCACTACATCGTGTCGGAAGCCCGCCTCCTGCAGCACGCTGCGCAAACGACGGATTATAAATTCGCCGGCGTCGGCGACGACCGCCGCCGGAATGTCAATCGGCTGCAGCGCTGCCGCCGCCTGCAAGGCCGCGCGCACATCGAAGTCGATCTCGTTCCCGATCAGGATTTGTACGATGCCGAGCGCCGCGCGCCGCAGGCCGAACGGGTCGGCAGAACCTGTGGGCGCCAATCCAGCCCCAAAAAGCCCGGCGAGTGAATCGAAGCGGTCTGCCAGCGCGACGGCCGTCGCCGCCGGCGATTCCGGCAGCACGCCGCCCGCGCCAACCGGCCAGTAGTGTTGCTCGATGGCGGCGGCAACGTCGGCGCTCTCGCCGGAATGCAGCGCGTATTCGCGCCCCATGACCCCCTGCAACGAGGTCATTTCGACGACCATACTCGTGGCGAGGTCGGCTTTGGCAAGCTGCGCCGCCCGGCGCGCCGTGGCGCTGTCGGCATCGCTCAGGCCGAGGGCCGCCCCCAGCTGCACAGCCAGTTGCTCAATACGGTCAGCCTTGTCCAGCATGGTGCCAAGCTGTTCGTGGAAGGTAAGCCGCGCCAGCAGCGGTCGAAACTCCGCCAGCGGCTTTTGCATATCCGCGCGTACAAAAAAGCGCGCGTCAG
>JBHHUI010000536.1:0-2978 GCA_046753805.1 Anaerolineales bacterium | reverse complement strand
GGCCGCCCCGGCGGGCAATCCTCACTGCCCAATGGGAAGGTTCAACACCTTCGGCATCCCAACCAACATTGCGAGCCGCCTCCACAAACACGCCCGTGTAAGCGCCCACGTCGAGCAGCTTCCGCCCGGCGGGCGCCCCAGTGACCCGGTGCATCCGACGCAGGTGACGCCGAAATGTGAGCTCGCGCCCACGCCGCTCGTCCAGATAGAGCGGATCTTCGACATCCTGGTACAAACCTACCAGCGCGCCCTGTTTCCATTCGCGATTGACAAAGACCAGACCACATTCGTCGCAGGCGACGATCTCGTCGTGCGCGCCGTAATCGAACGAGGTGCAACGGTAGGCGTCGAGAGCCGGCGCGGAGGCGTGGTTTGTCTGCGTGGCGGCGAAGCGCAGTCGGCCTTCGGTAGCGCCACACTGCTTACAGGCGATTATTTCCAAATGTGATTGCCCTGTCTCAGCCGCCTGAAGCGCAGCGGTGGTTTGGAGATTATGGGATGGCGGCAAGAAAACCATTCCCCGCTCCCATAATCCCCGTCGTGCAGGAGATCAGAACAACGTGTAGATAAACGGCCCCAGCCCGGAAGCAGACGTAAACACGAGCAGCAACCCGAAGACGACCAGCACGGTCACCATCGGGATGAGCCACCACATCTTGTTCTTCCACAGGTACTTAAAAATCTGGCCGACCACGCCCGCATTGGCGGCGAAACTTCGTAGCCAGTTTGTCATACTATTGCTCCTTGCTCACAAGAAAGTTCTCCAACACGAGCCGGTCAATCCCGCTGTTGGTGAAAGTCCACAGGGCGTTGGCGGGCGTCGTGACAATCGGCTCGCCGCGCAGGTTAAAAGACGTATTTAGGACAATCGGCACGCCGGTCGCGTCGCCAAACTTGTGGACAATATCAAAATAGCGCGGGTTCCACTCGCGGCGCACCGTCTGCAAGCGGCCGGTTCCCATGTGATTGACCGCGCCCACCTGTTCGCCTTTGCCGTCCCGGAAGCGTTTCACCATCAACATATAGCGCGCGGGGAAGTGCCGCTCCGGTTGCGCAAGCTCGAAATAGTTGGCAGCGCGGTCTTCCAGAACAACGGGCGCGAAAGGGCGAAACGGCTCGCGGAACTTAATTTTAGTATTAACCACTTCCTTCATGGCCGCGCTACGCGGATCGGCCAGGATGCTGCGGTTGCCCAACGCACGCGGACCCCACTCGAAGCGGCCCTGATACAGCGCGACGACCTGCTCGCGCTGCAGCGCGTCGACGACGCGATCGGTGAGGGCATCGTCGGACAGATGCTCATACTTCAGGCCTTGCTCCCGCAACACGCGCTCGATTTCATCCTCGCCATACGCCTTGCCCCAGTAGGCATGTTCCATGACAAACTTGCGCGGTTGCCCCAGCAGTACGTGGTAGGCGTAGAGCGCCGCCCCGAGTGCGCCGCCTGAATCGCCGGCCGCCGGCTGGATGAAGACTTCCTCAAACGGGGTCTCCTGGAGGATGCGCCCGTTGGCGACGCTGTTTAGCGCCACTCCGCCCGCCATACACAACTTGCTAAGCCCCGTACGCTGGTGGGCCTCGTTCGCCATCCGCAGCAGCATTTCCTCGGTGGTGCGCTGGATGCTCGCGGCCACATCCGCGTAATACTGGTTGCGCTGCGCGACGGCATCGCTCCAGTCGGGATGGTCACGTTTCGGATGCGTCAGCGCGGTGAAGAACTCGGCCTCCGGCGTGCGCGGCGCTCCCAACAGATCGATGAATTTGCGGCTGAAAGTCTGTTCGGTCGAATGCGTAAACTCGAAATAGTCCATGTTAAGTCGGAAGCTGCCGTCCGCTTCCAGCCGCACAACCTGCTCGACCCGGTCGCGGTATTTCGGCTCGCCGTAGGGCGCCATGCCCATGACCTTGTACTCGCCGCTGTTAACTCTGAAGCCGAGAAAAGCGGTGAAGGCCGAGTAGAGCAGCCCGATTGAGTGCGGAAAACGGATCTCGCTGTCGAGCGACACGCTCGAGGACCCCCCGCCAGTCCAATCCGCCGTGCCGCGCCCGAGGGCGGCCGTCGTCCATTCGCCCACGCCGTCCACCGTTAGCAGCGCCGCCTCTTCGAACGGCGAGCAAAAGAAAGCGCTGGCCGCGTGCGAGACGTGATGGTCAACGAACAGAACCCGATTGGCGGGCACCCTGAGTTGGGACATCAACTGACCCTTGATCCACAGCTTTTCATTGAACCAGGAGATCATGGCCTCGCGGAACACCCGCCAGCCTTTAGGGTACGTGCCCAGCGTGGTCGTCAGGATGCGCTCGAACTTGACGAGCGGCTTTTCGTAAAACACCACATAGTCGACATCCGAGCCGGCGATGCCGACCTGTTCCAGACAAAAGCGAATCGCATGTTCGGGGAATGCGTAGTCGTGCTTCTTGCGTGAGAAGCGCTCTTCTTCGGCGGCGGCCACCAGCAGGCCGTCGTGCAGCAGCGCTGCGGCCGCGTCGTGGTAGTAGCACGAAACACCAAGCACGTACATCAGAACAGACTCCCGGCGTTATCCAGGGTCGGCTCTGCTTGCTCTTTCGGCGTCCAGCTTGGAGCGGATTGCAAGCCCAGCCGGTCAGAGCCAAGCCGCGCGCCCAACCCGAATGGCAGCGCCACCGTGAAGTACAGGGCCGTCAGGATTACGCGCGCGACCTGGTCGCCCATCCATTTTCCGAACCGTTTCCAATTGTTCCAGAATTGTTTAAGCATCTTCCCTCGGAGTTTGGCAGCAACTGCCGGCCCAAACAGTCGGCCGGCGAGGCGCCATTATAAAACAGATCGCGCGCGAGTCAGGCGACCGGATGTCGACGCGCCCACCACGCGCAGATCAATGCTGCGATGAAGAGCGGATTGTTGATCAAATAACGTCGCCACAGGCGGCGCGGCTCGGTCGCCAGTCGGAACAGCCATTCCAGTCCGGCGCGCTGCATCCAGCGAGGGGCTTGCG
>JBHHUI010000535.1:0-2978 GCA_046753805.1 Anaerolineales bacterium | reverse complement strand
GCTGTACGCCGCGCTGACGGTGAGTCCGCTGCTGTGGGCGGTCGGGGTGCTGGCGGGCGTGGTTTACATCCGCACACCGTTGCGACGCATGGGCGGCCTGTGGGGGGGGCTTTCCAGCGGCCAGAAACTGCGCGCGTTACTGTGGGTGCCCATCATCCGTATTGCCGGAGACTGCGCCAAAATGGCCGGCTACCCGGTGGGCTGGCTGCGGCGCATGCGCCGCGTTTAAACAAAACGCGCCGCCAGCTGGCGGCGCGCGATGATCGCACGCAGTCCGGCGCGCGTGCTACTGGTGCAGGCCCAGCGCCCGGTCTACGCTGTGCCGCAGCTCGGCAGGCGAGAACGGTTTGCAGATGTAGTCGAACGCGCCGCTGGGTACGTCTTCGCCGAGTGCGCTCGCGATCTTCTCGTGGCACGCGCTGAGTACGATCACCGGGGTGTCGCGGAGTTGCTCGTTGGCCCGGATGCGGCGGTAAATATCCCAGCCGCTGATATCTGGCATAAACAGGTCAAGCAAGATCAAGTCCGGATGAATCTGCTGCAGGGTATCCAGGCCGGATTCGCCGCTCAAAGCCGGATAGGTCTCTACATCGGGACCTTGCAGCATCATCTGCACGAGGTCCACCATTTCCGGCTCGTCTTCGATATAAACAACTTTCTTTGGCACGCAAGACCTCCAAATGGCTTGATCCGGTGCCATCATACGGGATTATGGGTGCCAATTGCAATACCTTTAAGTAATATTCAGGTGAAACCTGTATGTTATGACAAGGTGGCATATTGTTTCGGCCTGTGCTCATGCGAGCAGCCGGCTGATCACGGCTCCCACGGCGTGCACGCTCTCAACCTGGAAATGGGCGTCATCGTCGTCGGCAGAGGCTCCCACGCGCACGGTCGTCATGCCAAGTTCACGCGCTAGCTTGATGTTTCGTATGGAGTCTTCGACAAGCACACAATCGTGCGGCTGCGCGCCCAAAGTCCGGAAGAGGGTGCGGTAAGCGCCGTGGCGAGGTTTATTAACGAAGCCGGTCGCGATGATGTCCACGAACGTGTCAAAGTGGCGGCGAATGCCCAGATGTTCGAGCACGCGCTCCGCGTGGCGGGTGTCGGCATTCGTGAAAATCGCGAGTTTCAGGGGCATTTCAGATAGCATTGTGTCCAATACGGGATCGGGCCGGAGGTATTGTTCGTATGGAACTGCGTGGACGAACTGCAGATATGCGGAGCGGTCCAGGTCCGGATAGTCATGGAGCAGACCGTTTAGCGTGGTACCGTAATTTCGGTAGTAGTGCATCCGCTGCGCCGATACTTCGCCGGGAGGGAGGCCGACGATCTCGAGCATGAATCGGTCAATATTCGCTGCCAGCGCGTCCCATAATCCACAGTCGCGTGGGTAGAGCGTGTCGTCCACGTCGAACACTGCATGAGTCAGGCGCATGGTTTATTCCAGTTCATGGGGAATGCACCCGGATGGAATGGAGTAGCAGACTGTCGCCGCTTGCTTCGCCTTCGCTCCGCACCGGCAGCCGCACGCCGTCCGCCGCTCCGTACAGGCCCACCCGAATGTCGTACTCGCCCGGCGGCAAATCGGTCGGCAAGACGACGCCATGACGGTCCACTATCGTCGTACCGGGCTGCCAGGTGGTGGTGAGCACCAGACCGCCGCCGGGTTCGCCGTCCTGCTGCGCGGCGGGTGGGGCGAACGGGTCGGCGACTACATGCACAAACACCTTGTACCGTACTTCAACAGGCGCTTGGGCGCTCCAGTACAGCGCAAGCTGCAGAATATCGCCGGGGTCGACGTCGGTCGAGTTTAAGGTATAGCCGTCAAGTTGGATAGACTCGCCGAACATCGCGCCCACCGGCGTTACGGGCGCGGTCTGATGCTGGGGCACGGCATACGTCGACAGGCGGACGTCGCGATACCATTCGTCGCGCGCTTTGAATGTATTGGCATTGAGCCAGCTTTCAACCACTCGGCCAGGGTCCGCCTGGGCATCGCCCCAGTACAAGACAAAAAGCCGATCGTGGGCAGCCGCGATCTGCTCCAGCTCGGCAATCTGGGCTTCCGCATCCAGGGGGCGCGACCGGGCCACCGGGTAGACGTTGGCGGTATGGGGGTAGTAGTAGGTGAACACTTCCCACTGGTTGGGCGCGTTCAGCAGCACGGCATCCCCGGGGCGAGCATCGTTAGCGATGGCAGCCGCCATTGCCCGATAATCGGCGCGGAAATACGTCGGGTCAGTGTACAGGTTGGCCAGCGCGGACACATCAAAACGCAGCCAGACGATGACCAGCGTGGCAGCAATCGCGCCGAAGAAAAACACATCCGACGGAGCTTTGCCGGCGCGCGCCCGGCGAATGGCTCGCACAGCAGCGGCGATGCCATTGCCGGCCAGCACACAGGCCGTCGGCGCGGCGACCAGCAGAAACTTGGCGAACGCTTCCGTGAACAGCCCGAAAGCCAGCGTCAGCCCCACCGGCACGGCCAGCCACAACGCCGGAGCGAGCGCGCGCCGACTGAGCAGGCCGGCCAGCGCGAGCATTCCCGCCGCAACGAGGCCGGCAGCGACTACTCCTGTTTCGACTGTGCTGCCGTAAATGATCCAGCGCCAACTTTCCACAAGCGCTGCTGCCACAGGGCGGAATTCACGCGCCGAGGGCCAGGTGCTCACCTGCCGCCATGCGGTCGGGAGCCAGGGCAGGTACAACACCAGCACTGCTGCCTGCAGTCCCAGCCAGCGCGCCAGTTGCCCCCGGCGAGGGCGCAACGTTATGAGGCCGGCAAGGTTGACGGCGGCGAGTACAAACGCGAACGAGTAGTGCGTGAACAAACCAGCAACCCCGAGCAGTGTGTACCCGGCCGCCCATTTGCCCCGTTCGTCTGACCACCAGCGACTCGCGCAGAACACGGCCGCTGCCCCCAGCGAGGCCGCCAACGCATACATGCGCGCTTCTTGCGAGTAGTAGATCAGGAA
>JBHHUI010000534.1:0-2982 GCA_046753805.1 Anaerolineales bacterium | reverse complement strand
TCCCCAAATCCCCCCGAAGGCCCCGCTATGGTGTGTTCGGGCTGAGTAGTTACTACCTGCGGAAGACTATGAATCCGCGTGGGGCTGTGTACCAACTCTCTGCTCATAACATCGCCGCCATGATCCGGTCGAGCGATTCGGGGGGCGGGCGCAGTTGATCGTCCGGCAGCAGCGCGAGCGGAGTCTCGGTCAGGCCAATCTGCTCGGCGAGAATTTCAACCTGCGGGTTGAAATAGATCAGGCCGGTGAGGAACACGCCCTCCCGGCGCGATTTTTCCAGTATCGCAATCGCGGCGTCCCGATTGGTCGGATCGTAGTCCTCATCGAGTTTCTTCAGGACGATATGCGAGCCGTCATGTAACTGCACTTCTCTGGTCTCGCCCGGCTCATAGTCGACCGAAATCTCAGCCTGCGCCGGAACATAGTCCACCAGATGCAATGGCTCATCGTGCGCGCGCATCCACGCGAAACTCTTTGTAGATGCGTCGTGGTTGTTAAATGTGACGCACGGGCTTATGACGTCCAGCATGGATGTGCCTTCAAACGCCAGGGCGCCTTTGAGCAGCGGGCGTACCTGCTTGGGATCGCCCGCAAAACTGCGCGCCACGTATCCGCAGCCCGCGCTGATTGCTTCCAGGGCCAGGTCGACCGGCGGTAGTTCGTTCTGCCCGTAATGCTTCTGGATCGAACCAACATCCGCCGTTGGAGAGAATTGCCCTTTGGTGAGACCGTACACGCCGTTGTTTTCCACCACGTACACCAGCGGCACATTGCGACGCATGACATGTTTGAACTGGCCGATGCCGATGCTGCTGGTATCGCCGTCGCCGCTCACACCGATGGCCTTGAGCGAACGGTTGGCCAGCAGCGCGCCCGTGCCGACGGAGGGCATACGCCCGTGGACGGCGTTGAAACCGTGCGAGCGACTGATGAAATAAGCCGGGCTCTTACTTGAGCAGCCGATGCCGCTGAGCTTAATCAGGCCTTCGGGTTTGATCCCGAGTTCGTAGCACACAGTGATGATCTGCGACGAAATCGAGTCGTGGCCGCAGCCAGCGCACAGCGTGGAGGGTCGTCCGCCGTAGTCTTTCTTGGTCAGGCCGATCCGGTTCAGGCCCTTGGCGATAACTCTACCATTTGTACTCATGTTACATACCCTCCGCAGCCAGCAGCGACTCGGTGATGCCGCGCGCCGTAAGCGGCAGGCCGTCGCTGTACGCTAGCGACCGCACGCGCACTGCAATTTGTGGCACTTCAAGCTGCAGGATTTTCTGCATCTGGGCGTCCGTATTCATCTCGATGACATACACTCGTTCGCACTGCTCGATGAAGGCGCGTACGTCCGCATGAACGGGCAACGCCCGCAAGCGGCAGTAGCGCGTTTGGACGCCGGCCGCCGCCATCCGGTCGCGCGCTTCGACGATGGCAGGATCGGCGGAACCGAAACCAATGATACCGATTTCCGCTCCGGGCTCGCCCTCAATGACCGGCGCCGGCATTCGCGCACGGATGGTTTCGAACTTCCGGTGCAGGCGCTCCATTGTCTCGAGCCAGTCCTGGGGGTCTTCCGAATAATGGCCGTATTTATCGTGGCCGCTGCCACGATTGAAATACGCCGCGCGCGGATGGTCGGTACCCGGCAGCGTGCGGTAGGCGATGCCGTCACCGTCCACATCCATGTATCGGTGGAAAGTCCCGTTGGCCTGGACCTGCTCCGCAGACAGCACTTTGCCGCGTTTGATTGGCTCTTCCGGATATGCAAACGGTTCGGAGATCCATTGGTTCATGCCCAGGTCCAGGTCGCTCAGGACGAAGACCGGCGTCTGGAACTCGTCTGCCAGATCGAAGGCGCGCCATCCGAACTCGAAGCACTCGGCGACGGAGGCGGGGAAAAGACACGGGTGCTTCGTATCGCCGTGGCCGAGCCAGTAGCAGGCAATGATGTCTCCCTGCGAGACGCGCGTCGGGAGGCCAGTGCTCGGCCCCATGCGCTGCACATCCCAGATGACAGCCGGCGTCTCCGTGAAATATCCGAAGCCGACGAATTCCGTCATAAGACTGATGCCCGGCCCGGACGTCGCCGTCATGGCGCGCGCGCCCGCCCACGACGCCCCCAGCACCATGCCGATGGCCGCAAGCTCGTCTTCCGCCTGTACAATGGCGTACGTGGCGCGACCGTCTTCGTCGCGCCGGAGTTGCTTTGCGTAGGATGCAAGACTGTCCGCAATGCCCGTGGATGGCGTGATGGGATACCAGGCCGCGACGGTCATGCCGCCATATACAGCGCCGAGCGCCGCAGCGGAATTGCCGTCGATCATGATCAATCCGTCCGTCCCATTCATCCGTTCGACACAATACGGATCAGCCTTCGCCAGGTTTTCGGCGGCCCAGTCGAACGCTGCCTGGATCACCGGCAGGTTGACATTTACGAGCTTGGCGCGGCCGCCAAACTGCCAGTCGAGTGCAGCTTCGATCTCCGCCATGTCAATCCCTAGAATCTGTGTCACGACACCCACATAAACCATATTGGCAATGTAACCGCGCAGATTCCGCGCAACGTCCGCCTGTTGCGCCAGTTTTTTGACGGGCATCGGGTAGTACGTCAGGTCGCTGCGCTCAAACTCGATCCGCCAATCGTCGGGATAGAAACAAACGCCGCCCGCCTCGATGGCCGCCACATCTTTGGCCGCCGTGGCCGGGTTCATCAGGACGACAATTTCGGCCCGCTGTCGCCGTGCAACATAGCCATCGCGGTTGCAACGGATGGTGTACCAGGTCGGCATGCCCTGAATGTTGGACGGAAAGATATTCTTCCCGTTCACAGGAATACCCATCTTAAACAGCGCCCGCAGCAGCACCAAATTCGATGTCTGGCTGCCGGAGCCATTTGGCGTGGCGACTTGCAACGAAAAGTCGTTCACGATGTGCGGGCCGTTCGCAGCCTGCGATACAGCACGCGGTGATTCCAGAACAGTGGTCATA
>JBHHUI010000533.1:0-2983 GCA_046753805.1 Anaerolineales bacterium | reverse complement strand
CAATCTCGCGGTTGAGTTTCTGTCGCTGCTGGCATTGCGGGCTGAATGAAGCGCGCCACACTTCGTGCAGCTTGCCCATTGACCAATGCAATCCGGCGTGCTAGACTCTCGCTTGCAATGCAGTCCAACGCCTACTTTAGCTTCTACTTTTATTACACGACGGGGCGCCAACCGCCGCTTCTTGAGGCTTAAGTAGACAGCACACCAATCGGTCTATCACAAGCGCGGAGCGGCGGCTCCGCGTTTTTTTGTTAATTGGGGAGGCCCATATGCTAGCCTGTCGCGGCGTGCGCGGCGCAACTACCGTAGAAGAGAACACCGCTCCGGCCATCCTGGAAGCGACGCGTGAAGTGCTGACAGCGCTCATCGCAGAGAACGGTATTGAGCCGGAGGACGTCGCCTCGGTCATTTTCACTACGACCCCCGATCTGAACGCCGAGTATCCCGCCATTGCGGCTCGCGCGCTCGGGTGGACCGACTCGGCGTTGCTGTGCGCGCATGAGATGAACGTATCGCACGGCCTGCCGATGTGCATCCGCATCCTGATCCACTGGAATACCACAAAAACCCTGCAAGAGATCGTCCATGTCTACTTGCGGGAAGCGAAGAACTTGCGCCCGGACCGCGCGGCCGCACTGGCGCTGCTATCGCCGAACGAAACGCCGGCAGCCTGAGAAGGAGATGAATTAATGATTGTGGTCATGAAATCCAATGCCAGTCAGCAACACATCGACGCCGTCGTACACCGGGTTGAACAGGACGGCTTCGCCACCCGGTTGGTGCAGGGCACCGAGCGCACGATTGTCTGTGTGCTCGGCGATGGGCGTCCCAAAGACGGACGCATATACGAAGTATTGGAGGGGGTCGAAACAACGACGCGCGTGCTGAAGCCCTTTAAGCTCACCTCGCGCGAGATGCAGCCCTTCGACAGCACGGTGCCGTTGAACGGCGTCCAGGTTGGCGAGGCCGAGGTGATCATCATTGCCGGACCATGTTCGGTTGAAAGTCGCACGCAATTACTCGAGACTGCACAGGCCGTCAAAGAGGCCGGCGCGAAAGCGTTGCGCGGCGGCGCGTTCAAGCCGCGCACGTCGCCGTATAGCTTTCAGGGAATGGGCGAGCAGGGCCTCGAAATCCTGGCCGAGGCGCGCGAGCAGACCGGACTGCCGATCATTACCGAGGTGATGGCGCCGGAACTCGTGCCGCTGGTTGCGAAATATGCGGATGTGTTGCAGATCGGCGCGCGCAACATGCAGAACTACGATCTACTGAAGGCCGTCGGGCGCAGCGACCATACCGTGCTGCTGAAACGTGGGCTGATGTCTACCATCGAAGAATTGCTGATGAGCGCCGAATACATCCTGGCGGCGGGAAATAAAAACATCATGCTGTGCGAGCGCGGCATCCGCACCTTCGAGAACTACACCCGCAATACCACCGATATCAATGCCATTCCGGTGCTCAAAGACCTGACACATTTGCCAGTCATCCTGGACCCCAGTCACGGCGTCGGCAAATGGGCCTACGTGGCGGCCGTGGCGCGCGCCGGCATCGCAGCCGGGGCCGATGGGTTGATCGTGGAAGTGCATAATCATCCCGCCGAGGCCCTGTCGGACGGCGCGCAGAGTCTCAAGCCGGAAAAGTTCGCCGAACTCGTCAAGCAGGTGCGGGCGGTAGCGGCGAGCGTGGGACGGAAGTAGGAATTGCCATGATCATCGTCATGCAAGCCGGCGCTCCGCGCGCCCAGATCGACGCCGTCGTGCTGCGCATCGAGCAGGAAGGCTTTACCGCGCACCTCTCCGAAGGAGCAGAGCGCACCATCATCGGCGTCATCGGCGACGACCGTCCTATCGAACGTCAGACCTACGAGGTGATGGACGGGGTCGAAAAGACCGTGCCGATCTTGAAACCATTCAAGCTCGCCTCGCGCGATTTTCATGCCGCCGATAGCATGGTGGACGTGGACGGACTCCAGATTGGCGGCGACGAAGTCGTCATCATCGCCGGCCCGTGTTCGGTCGAGAGCCGCACGCAGCTATTGGAGACCGCGCATGCGGTAAAAGAAGCCGGCGCGCAAGCGCTGCGCGGCGGCGCGTTCAAGCCGCGCACGTCGCCCTACAGCTTCCAGGGAATGGGTCGGGACGGGCTCGAAATCCTGTCCGAAGCGCGCGCGCAGACCGGGCTGGCCGTCGTCACAGAGGTGTTGACGCCCGAACACTTGCCGATGGTCACCGAACATGCCGACGTGCTGCAGATTGGCGCCCGCAACATGCAGAACTACGAGCTGCTCAAGGCCATCGGGCGCGCCGGGCATCCGGTATTGCTCAAACGCGGGCTGATGTCTACGATAGAAGAATTGCTGATGAGCGCCGAGTACATCCTTTCATACGGCAACTCGCACGTGACACTGTGCGAGCGCGGCATCCGTACTTTCGAGAAGTACACGCGTAACACGACCGACATCAACGCCGTCCCCGTCCTGAAAAAACTGACGCACTTGCCCGTCATTCTCGATCCCAGTCATGGCGTCGGAAAGTGGGAGTTCGTCACGGCGGTAGCGCGAGCCGGCATTGCTGCCGGCGCCGACGGACTGATCGTGGAAGTCCATCCACATCCCGAACAAGCCCTGTCGGACGGCGGGCAGAGCCTCAAGCCAGAGAAATTCGCCGAGCTTGTCAGGCAGGTACGGGCGATAGCGGCGGCGATTGGGCGGAGTTGACGAATGAGATCGGAGACCGGAGATTCGAATCTCCAATCTCCAGTTACCCCCATGACACTCTCAGAAACTAATGTCACCATCGTCGGCCTTGGCCTCATGGGCGGCTCCCTGGCGCTGGCGTTGCGGGAGAAGTGCGCCGGCCTGACAGGCGTCGATTCCGATCCGGCCACGCTGGAACTCGCGCGCCGGCGCAAAGTTGTAGGCTTCGTCACTGGCGACTTTATGGCGGGCGTGGCGCGCGCCGACCTGCTCGTCCTCGCTACG
>JBHHUI010000532.1:0-2990 GCA_046753805.1 Anaerolineales bacterium | reverse complement strand
TTGAGCATCAAAGAATCTGTTCGGTTTTACGCTGGCGGCAGCGACTTATGTTGACCAAAGCGCCAGTCACCTGAAATCTTTCGCTGGCCGTGCACCGCTCGGGATCGTGATACGATCTCTCTCATGTCTGTATTTTCTAAGGCCCGTTCGCGCGGTCTGAGCCCCACCTCACATCCTCCTCACGACGCTCCCCCGCCAGCATTCCTGCGCCTGGAAGCCCTTTCCAAGAGCTACCTGGAAGGCCGCGACAGCCGTGTTGTGCTCCGCGATGCGAGCGCCGTGTTCGCGCGGGGCGAATTCGCTGCCATCGTGGGCCGCAGCGGCACAGGCAAGAGCACGCTGCTGAATATCATCAGCGGCATTGACCGCGCCGACGCCGGCCGCGTGTGGCTTGCTGGGGAAGAACTGACGGCGTTGGACGACCGTCGCCGCACGCTCTTTCGCCGCAATAATATCGGCTTCATCTTTCAGTTTTTCAATCTCATCCCAACCCTGACCGTCTTTGAAAACGTCGCGCTGCCGCTTGAATTGGGCGGCGCCAACGGACGGGAGACGCGCGAACACGTGGAAGCGCTCCTGGCGGAGGTGGGCCTGGCAGACCGCGCGCGTGCCTTCCCCGATCGGCTATCCGGCGGCGAGCAGCAGCGGGTCGCCATCGCACGCGCACTCTCGCACGATCCCCTGCTCATCCTGGCCGACGAGCCAACCGGCAACCTCGATGACGAGAGGGGGCGGCTTGTGCTGGCTCTATTGGATAGGCTCACCCGTAAAGCTGGTAAGAACCTGATCATGGTCACGCACAGCGCGGAAGCAGCCGCGCATGCGGACCGCGTGTTGTATTTGCGCGACGGGAGATTGGAGATTGGCAATTAACAATTGGTGAATTGCCAATCTCCAATTACCAATCTCCGGTCCACAGCGCCCATGCCCTCCGCAACGTTTCTCCGCATCGGCGTCCGCTACCTGCAGCGCCACCGCTGGCAGAGCGCGCTGATGATCGTCGGCATCACGCTCGGCGTCGCAGTGGTGGTCGCCATCGACATCGCCAACGAAGGGGCCGGCGCGGCCTTTGACCTCAGCACGCAAGCCGTTGCGGGTCGCGCCACGCACCAAATCGTCGGTGGGCCGGGCGGGCTGCCGCAAGACCTGTACGTGGAGCTGCGCCGCGCCGGATACAGTGCAGCCTCCGCCCCGGTCGTGACCGATTACGTCACATCACCCCAACTCGGGGACCGGCCGCTGCAATTGCTGGGAGTCGATCCGTTCGCCGAAGCGCCGTTTCGCAACTACCTTAGCGTAAGCGCCGGGTCGGGGGTCGGCGACCTGACGGCGTTCCTCGCGCAGCCGGGCGCGGTGCTCCTCTCGACCGGTGTGGCGGCGCAGTATGGTCTTGCAACGGGCGACCAGCTTGACCTGTCCATTGGCGGGATCGCGCACCGGGCTACGATTGCCGGCCTGATCGAGCCGGTCGACAAACTCAGCCGCCGCGCGCTCGATGGGCTGGTGCTGGCCGATATCGCCACCGCCCAGGAACTCACCGGTCGCCTCGGCGTGATTGACTATATCGACCTCATCCTGCCGGAAGACGCCGCCGCGCTGGAAGCCGAGATTGCCGCGCTGCTCCCAACCGGCGCGCGCCTGCAACCGGCCGGCGCCCGCAACGGCGCGATCGAGCAGATGACGGCCGCCTTCCGTACCAACCTGACCGCGCTCAGTTTGCTGGCGCTGCTCGTGGGTATGTTTCTGATTTACAACACGATGACGTTTTCGGTGGTGCAGCGGCGGCCGCTGTTCGGCACGCTGCGCTGTCTGGGCGTCACGCGTCGTGAAGTGTTCCAGATGGTTATAGCCGAAGCGGTCATTGTAGGCGTGGTGGGTAGCCTCCTCGGCCTGACGGTGGGCATCGTGCTCGGGCAAGGAGCGCTGCGCATGGTGACGCGCACGGTCAACGATCTGTACTTTGCCGTAACCGTGAACAGCACCGGCGTTCCCGCGTCCAGCCTGATCAAAGGCGCGTTGCTCGGGGTGGTTGCAACGGTGCTCACGGCCGCGCCCCCGGCGTGGGAGGCCGCTTCCGCACCCCCGCGAGCGGCGCTGTCGCGCTCTGTTCTGGAGCAAACGAGACGGCGGGCAGTACGGTGGACAGCCATTGGCGGGGTTGCGCTGGCGCTGGCGGGCGGCGGACTCCTTGTCATTCCTGTGCGCAGCATCGCCCTCGGATTCGCGGGCATCTTTGCGGTGCTGCTCGGATTTGCATTGCTCGCGCCGGCCGCCACACTCGCGTTCATGCAGGGCGCGACAGCGCCCGCGGGGCGCGTGTGGGGAGCGGTCGGGCGCATGGCGCCACGCGGGGTCATCAATGCGCTCAGCCGCACGTCCATCGCGGTGGCGGCGCTCATGGTGGCCGTTTCGGTCACCATCGGCGTGGGCGTCATGATCGGCAGCTTCCGTTTCACGGTTGTGAAGTGGCTGGAGCAGACGCTCCAGGGCGACGTCTACATTTCACCCCCGGCGGTGTCGGCGACACAGACGACCAGCACGCTGGACGCGGACGTGGCGGCGCTTTTGCAGGACTGGCCGGGCGTGGCCCGTGTGGACGTGCTCCGCTCGGCCACTGTCGATGCGCCGGACGGCCCGGTGCATGTCGCAGCCACTAACAATGTGCGCGTCGGCGACGAGCGGTTGTACGCCTCGGCAGACCTGCCGCCGGATGAAATCTGGGCCGCGATGGAGCAGGGCGCCGTTGTCGTGTCTGAGCCGTTTGCCTACCGGGTCGGCCTGCCGCGCACCCCAGTCTCGTCGACCCCGTGCAGGACTGCACGGGACTGTACTGGACGAGGCGGCGCGACTGTGACGCTATTCACCGACGCCGGCGCGCACACGTTCCCGGTTGTGGGCGTCTACTATGATTACTCCTCCTCACAGGGGACCGTCCTGATGGCGCTGCCAGTCTACCGCCGGTACTGGCAAGACACGGCGCTGTCAGCCGC
>JBHHUI010000531.1:0-2991 GCA_046753805.1 Anaerolineales bacterium | reverse complement strand
GGTCTTGCGGCCTGAAGTCGGTGATGATCAGCACGATTTCCAGCCGTGTGAAATCCACGAACGTTTGTACGTCGGCTTCCTGGAATACGTCGAAACTGCGCTTGCGGACGGACGCCACAGTCCCCACAAGCAGGTCCTGGGGGAATGTGCCGCCCAGACCCGAAGTAAGCACCAGATCGCCCGGATTGACTTCGGCGTCCAGCGACACGTACTGGAGACGCAGGTCGCCCGTCTCGGCTCCGGCCACAACGCCCTCGGCGCGCGAAGTCTGCAGGCGTACGTTTACGGCCATCCGGGGGTCGGTGATCAGGAGCACTTTGCTCGCCGTGGGTGTGACCTCCGTGATGATGCCCACGAGTCCGTTGTCTGCAACGACGGGCATGTCGCGCACAATACCGTCGGTGGTGCCCTTGTCCAATATCAGGAAGCGCAGGAACGGACTTGGATCGTGGCCGATGATGTCCGCCGCCGTGTAGGTGTTCTCCGGGTTCTGGCGGGCGAAATCGAGCAGCGCCGCCAGTACGGCGCGCTCGGCCTCTGCTTCGCGCAGCTGCACGATTTCTGCCTGCAATTGTGTGATCTGGGCTTCCAGTTCGGTGTTACGTGCGCGCAGTTCTTCCAACCCGGCGTCTTCGGGCGGTGAGGCGACGAGGCCCCCGACCTGTTCCGCGACGAACGCCTGCAGCGGTGTGAGCACCACACTGACGGCGGACGCCAGCGGGCCGAGGTTGCCGGTGCGCCCGAGCGCAAACAGAACCAGTGCAATCAGGACAGCGATCAGACCGGCAGTTGCGCGTCCGGAAACAGATTGCCTGCGCATTTTTCAGTTACCAGTTGTCAGTGTTCAGTTTACGGCGGTGAGTTGGTCATCACAATCATCGTGCTCACCGCAATGAATGCACCGGCGCACACTGTACACCGGGCGCGGAACACTGTTCATGGAACCGCGAGCCGCTCTCGGAAATAAGCCACCGTGCGCGCCAGCCCATCTTCCAGTGTAATGGACGGTTTCCATCCAAGGACCGCTTGGGCGCGGGAAATGTCCGGGCGGCGGCGCTGCGGGTCGCCTTCCGTGCGGCGGTCCAAAAAGGTGGTCCCGGCCGCGTTGCCGGTGACGCCGTTGATGAGTTGCGCGAATTCGAGGATGGTCACTTCATGGGGGTTGCCCAAATTGATCGGCGTGTGTTCGTCGGAAGCCAGAAGCCGGCAGATCCCTTCCACCAGATCGTCCACATAACAGAAGCTGCGCGTCTGGGCGCCGTCTCCGTAGACGGTCAGCGGCTTGCCGAGCAGCGCCTGACGCATGAAGTTCGGCACGACGCGCCCGTCCTCCAGGTCCATGCGCGGCCCATAAGTATTGAAGATGCGCACGATGCGTGTGTCCACCCCATGTTTGCGGTAGTAGGCCATCGTCAGCGCTTCGGCAAAGCGTTTGGCCTCGTCGTAGACCGACCGCGGCCCGATTGGGTCCACATGCCCCCAGTACGTCTCCACCTGTGGGTGTTCCAGCGGGTCGCCGTAGATTTCAGACGTCGAAGCCAGAAGGAAGCGCGCGCCGTATTTCTTGGCAACTCCGAGTGCGTGCAATGTGCCCAGCGCGCCCACTTTTAGCGTCTGGATCGGCAGCTGCAGATAGCCGCGCGGACTGGACTGCGACGGGCTGGCCGGCGACGCGAAATGGAGTACGGCCTCGACGGGCTCGGCCAGAAATATGTAATTGGAAACGTTGTGGTGAACGAACGTGAAATCGTTCCGGCCTGACAGGTGAGCGATATTGTCCGTGCTGCCGGTGACCAGGTTGTCCATTGCGACGATGCTGTGCCCGTCCTGTAACAGACGGTCGCAAAGGTGGGAACCGATGAATCCGGCGCCGCCGGTGATTAAGATGTGCATTTAGCAGGATTTCTAGCGGGCGATCAAGGCGTGGGATTCTACCATGCAGGCGCTAGCGAGAATCGAGCGCCGTAGTGAGCCATTGCGCGAGACCGGCCGTGAGCATGAACACGAATGCGAGGTCGATAAACCAATACGATGCGTCCACCATTCCGTGCGCGAGAAAGTCCACGAGCGAGGCCAGCAGCCCGACGGCCAGCGCCCGCCGGTTCGGATTGGCGGCCCGCCGGGCGGTTTGCCACAGATTGCGGCCGAGTACCCCCAGAAGCCACACGGCTACGGCCAGCCCGGGAAGTCCGAGCCGGGCTGCATAGTCGAGCACCCAGTTGTGGGCATGGCTCAAGCTCGGGTCCTGCCACGCCGAGGGCAGGATGTACCGGCCGCGATATTCATACAGAAAATTGTCCAGCCCCACGCCTACGAGCGGATGGTCGCGGATCATGCTCAACGTGCTGCGCCAGAGATTAAGACGGAAGAAAGTCGGACCGGTCGAAAGATTGCCCAATTCGGCAAAGCGCGGGTTGCGACTGAGCGGGATCAGCGCCAGCAGCCCGGCCCCGGCCAACCCTATCAGGGCGTAGGCCGCCCGTCGTCGTTGCCAGAACAGCAATATCACCGCCAGCGCCGCCGGCATGCCAAGCAACAGCGCCCCGCGTGAAAAGCTCAATACCAGCGCCGCGCCCATTGCCAGCGCGGCCGCAGCATACACGATCCTCCGCCGGCGGCCCGTCCCCATCAATGCAACGGCGACGGCTATTGGCAGCGTGCGCCCCAGGTAGAGACCCACATTGTTGGGCGAGCCGTACACGCTGCGCAGGCGTGCGACGCCGCCCTCGGCTGTGATGAGATTGACGCCGTTGAAGTATTGCACCAGCCCGATGATTGCCACTGCCGCACCTGCGAGCATCCAAAAATCCACCACGCGCCAGACATCGCGTGTGCGTATCGGCAGCAGCCGGAACAGGGCATACACGACAACCGGCTCGGCGACCATGGTGCGGAATTCTGTCCAGGCGACGCCCCGGTTATTTGCAAAGAGCGTTGCCATCAGACTCGCGCCCACGAACGCAAGGACGGCCCAGTCTAGCGGAGCAATCT
>JBHHUI010000530.1:0-2991 GCA_046753805.1 Anaerolineales bacterium | reverse complement strand
CGTCGAACCTGATCTACGTCGGCCAGGTGCTGACGATCCCCGGCGTTGCTGGAGCGCCGTCATCTGCGCCGGCAACTTCTGTTCCAGCTCCTGTCAGCGGCGGCACGTACACCGTGAAAGGGGGCGATACGCTCTGGCGCATTGCGATCAACAATGGCACGTCGGTGGCTGCCATCCAACAAGCCAACGGGCTGTCGTCGTCTTTGATCTTCGTCGGTCAGGTGCTGGCCCTGCCCGGCAATAGCAGCGCGCCGGCAGCCACGGCGACACCCCCTCCGGCAAGCGGCACGGCTGCACCGGCGCCGACGGCCACGCCCACGCCCGCGACTTCCGGCGGCGGCACGTACACTGTGAAACCGGGTGATACGCTCTGGCGCATCGCGCTGGATAACGGGACCACCGTAGCGGCCATTCAACAGGCCAACGGCCTCACCTCCAGCATCATCTTTGTTGGGCAGGTACTGACGATCCCCGGTTCTGGTGGCTCGGGCGGAACGGTACCCACCACCGCAGCGCCCACCGCCACCACGCCGCCGCCGTCCACATCGACCGGTTTTGCGCTCGGCGGTCAGGTAGCCGGGTTTGGAAGCAACGCCGTCACGGCCATGCAGAGTGCGGGCATGACCTGGGCAAAGCGACAGATCACATGGGCGCCCGGAGCCTCGGCGGCAAGCCAGACCGGGCACATTACTGATGCACACACCAAGGGCTTCAAGATATTGCTCAGTGTAGTCGGCGGCCCGACAAATTCAGGCTCGGGCAACTTCACGGAGTATGCGACGTATGTTGCAGCGTTGGCGGGAGCCGGGGCCGACGCCATTGAAGTCTGGAACGAGCCCAATATCGACCGCGAATGGGCAGCGGGCCAGATCAGTCCGGCCAACTACACGAGCCTGCTATCGCAAGCGTACACTGCAATCAAGGCCGCCAATGCGAACACGATGGTCATCACCGGCGCGCCCGCCCCGACCGGCTTCTACGGCGGCTGTACGACCAATGGATGTGACGACGCGCTCTTCATCAGCGGCATGGTGTCCGCGGGCGCGCTGAATTATGCAGACTGCATCGGTATCCATTACAACGAGGGTTTGTTGCCGCCGTCGTCCACCAGCGGCGATCCACGCGGTAACTCCAGTCACTACACGCGCTACTACACGTCGATGGTGAACACATACTGGGCTGCCGTGGGAGGCGCAAAGCAGCTTTGTTTCACCGAAATCGGCTATCTGTCTGGCGAGGAATGGGGGACGCTCCCGGCCGGTTTCCTGTGGCTGCCGCCGTACAATCTTACGGTGCAGCAACATGCGGATTACCTGGGGCAAGCTGCCGCGCTTGCGAAAAGTCAGGGGCGGGTAAAATTGTTCGTCGTGTTCAACGTCGACTTCACGGTATTCACCACAGATCCACAGGCGGGCTATGCCATCATCCGGCCGGACGGGAGCTGCCCGGCCTGCAGTAAACTAGCCGCGGCGGTAGGGAGTTAGCGCCGACTGTCATGCTCACATTTGTTCCCCGGCCACAGTGCGAACGCGGGGACGCAAACCAAACGCCAAAACGCGTTTACTCGTTGGCCGACGACGGCGGTGCGTGATTGGAACCTGCCGAAGTACAACGCCGACTTGACGCGCTGCGCCGCCGGCTTGATGAGGCCGGGGCTGAATACGAAATCCTGCCGCACGCCGTCACGTACCATACAGCGGAGGACGGCGTCACGCACGGCGTGGGGACGCTGGCGGAGATGGCGCCGACTTTCATCCTGCGCACAAAGCAGGGCTACCTCGCCGCCATCATCAGTGGTGCGACACGCATGTCGTACAAGAAGATCAAGCGGCGGCTGGGCTTAAGGGACATCTCAATGGCCGACCCCGAAACTGTCGCGGCTGTGACCGGTGCAAGGATTGGAACGGTATCCCTTGTCAATGTGGGTTTGAAGACGATTGTGGATGAACGCCTTGTGCAGGGCGGCACAGGCTACGGCGGATGTGGCGTCCCCCGTCACACCCTTAAGATCGCTGTTGACGATCTGGTGCGGGTCACAGCGGCGGAGGTCTTCGACTTCACGGAGCCCAAAACGGGTTGAAGCCGCAGCGACGACGGGAATCAGAATGCCCCTGACCGGTCAGGGCTTTCCGCCTCGCCCGCTAATTGTCGGATTTTGACGCGCCCAGTATGAAGTTCAACGCCCGCTTTACGAGCTGCAGAGCCACATTCTGCTGGAATCCAGATAGCCACGCGAGCACGTACAGGATGAACACACCCGTGCCCGACGGTTCGTTGGCCACAGCGTTGAGGATGCCGGCGAAGAATATCCAATAGATCAGGATCGCCAATACCAGACCCATGACCGGATTGACGAAGTACCACATCCGGTACTGTGGATCGAAATCCTGTTCCTGCGCAACATGTACCCACAGGCTGCGCAGCCCCCCGGTTACGCCGCCGAGCACGCCGGCGATGAGCGCCGTCAGGAAGATGTTCGGGTCCAACCCCGGCATCGGCGGCACCAGGTTGCCGCTATTGCCGCGCCCCACCTGGATGCCAGCGTAGCCAACGGCCACGAGCCATGTCAGCAGGTACGCGAAGATGGCCGTGCCCCAGGTATAGGACCACGCTCGCACGCGCTGCGAAAAAGCACCGTCGAACTCCACCTCGGCCACTAACCGTTCGGCGTCTTCGAAATACCTGCGGCCGCCGAGCAGGTTATTGCGCGCAATCTTCAGACGTTTGATGTTGACTTCCATATCATCGCTGTTGATGGCGTGGTTCTGTATGATGCTTCTTTCGAGCTTTTCAATCTTGTGCCAGAGATCGGTTATCTGCGCGTCGGTGACGAGCAGCGAAAGCATCTCGTCTGACTCTTCGACTTCCAGAATGCGGCCCGCTGAGAGCAGATCGTCGTAATGGTGGGCGGGGTGGCCCGCTCCCACTCCGGGCGGCTCAATCTCAATTGATTCTGACGCTTCCGAGAGTGTAGTCGTCGTCGGGCGCGCT
>JBHHUI010000529.1:0-2991 GCA_046753805.1 Anaerolineales bacterium | reverse complement strand
CAGCATCTGCTGCAGCGCTTCGGAAAGGTCGACCAGATTTGTCGCGGAGCCGTTGCCGGACCGGGTAGCGACCAGCGTCTGTTCGTGGTGCTCCGTCGCGAATTTTGTGGCTACCTGCCGCGCATAGGGAAGCTCCGTGTGTTCTGGCACGTCGAAACCGATGGAAAAAGTCTTCACGGGTGCACCGTGCGACTCGCGCGCGAAGGCGGCCACCGAACTCGAGTCGAGTCCGCCGGAGAGAAACAGCCCGACAGGTACATCAGCGAGCAAATGCGCCTCAACCGTCTCTGCCAGTTTTGTGCGCACGCGTTCGACGGCCTCCGGCCACGCGGCGTTCCGCTCCAGTTCAGGGCCGTCCAAGGGTTGGCCCCAGATGGCGACATCCCAGTATGCGGACAGTCGCGGCGCTTTGTCGCTCTCCTTGACGAGATAGTGTCCGGGTGGTACCTGGCGGACATTGCGATAGATTGTCTTCGGGTGCGGGATGTAGAGGTAGGTGAGGTAATCCCACAAAGCCGATGTATCCACTGTCAGGTCGGCGTTCGGCAGCGCGCACAGCGCCTTGATTTCAGATGCAAAGGCGAAGCGGCGGCCATCCCAGTAATAGTAGAGCGGCTTGATGCCGATCCGGTCACGAGCGAGCACTAGCTGGCGTTTCGCCCCGTCCCACAGGCCGAATGCGAACATGCCGCGCAGGCGCGAGGTGATGTCGACGCCCCACTCCTCGTAGCCGTGCAGCACACATTCTGAATCCGTGTGCGATTTAAAAACGTGTCCGCAGGACAGCAGCTGTTCGCGCAGCTGCGGGTAGTTATAGACCTCGCCGTTATACGTCAGCCATGTGTCGTCGGTCTCATTCGACATCGGCTGGTGCCCGGCGGTAGACAGGTCGATGATGGCGAGCCGCCGGAAGCCCAACCCCACACCTGCGTCAGCGTCGAGCCACTGGCCGGCCTGGTCAGGGCCACGGTGTGCGATAGCAGCGCTCATCATGTTGAGCAGTTCCGGTTCTGGGGGTGGCTCCCAATGTAGGACACCGCAGAATCCACACATGGTGGCTATACGGCGTTGCCCCCGCGCCGGGGAATGAGCATGGCCGCGAGAACGATGTACAACGGCATGATGGGAAAGAGATAGCGGGGGATGATAGTGAGCAGCGTATACGCGCCGCTGATGCTGACGATCACTAGCGCCGGCAGCAGCCACTCCTTCCAGCGGCGGCGGCATATGGCTAGCGCGATGAGCGCTAGTCCGATGGTCGTATAGTGGAACACATAAATATAGAGTTTTGGCACAAACTGGCGTATTCGGATGACATCGGACAGCGACCGCTCGCCGTTTAGCCACGCGACGGTCGCGTCTTTGATGCTTTCGCCGCCAAGTATCACCGTGCCGATCGGCTGTGCATATGCGCGGCCGAGTTTGGCGAGCAGTAATGCGACATAGCGCCTCGGCGCGGCCGTAATGGTCTTGATAGTGTCGCGGAGGTAAGTTGAACTGGTCGGATTGCCCTCCGGTTCCTGTGGCAGGTTCTCGATCGAGTCAACGTATGACTGCTGTCCTTCCCACCGACCGGCGCTTTGCGCTCCAAGCCAAAAATGCGCTGCGCCGCCCTCCGCGAATGTGAGCGTGCCCAGTACCACATAGTTGCGTACCAGCCACGGCGCGATCGTTATGGCGCACAGCGTCGGCAACCACAACCATGCACGCGCGATCGGCGCGCGCGGTCGTGTCAGCGCCAGCAGCGCAGATATGACGAGCGGCGCGACCAGCATCACCGGGCGCGCCAGGCTCGCCAGCCCCAGCATGAAACCGGCCAGGAGCCAGCGGCAATTAGCGTCGCCGTCCAGCGCCCATAGAGTTGCGGCTACTCCAGCCAGGAGAAGTAACGTTGTCAGCGGTTCCGTATGAGCATTGCCGATTTCGACGATAAACCTCAGGTCAATTGCCATAACCGCCGCGGCGACAAGTCCCGCGCGCCGCCCGGCGACCTGCAGGGCGATCCAGTAGACCGCAAGGATTGCCAGCGTTATAACGAATGCGTCTGCGATACGGCTTGCTTGGAGGGCTGTAGCCATGTCGGGCCAGATTGCGAAAAAGATTGATAGGAATGCGGGATACAAAGGCCCAACGGTAGTAATGGGCGCGCGCCGCGCCGGGTCGTCGCTGCAATCGCTGGAGTGGCAAGTTGAAAGTCCTGTGCCGTTTGCGAATGATTGGGCGACCTCAATGTAGAACGGGCCGTCGCCGCCCGTAACTATCGGCCGCAAAGGGTCCGGCTGGATAGCCAGTACCCAAAGGATTCGCAAGCCAAAACCGACCATAACGATTACACAGAGCCATCGGGCGTGTGATGTCGAGCAATTGAAAGCCCTGTTCGGCTTCATAATCCGTCTTGAAGCTAGGAGTAACAACTCATACCTTGCGGGAGTCGACAATTTGACACCGATACGGAGCTGCGCCTCAAGCACGTCAGAACTGTGTCTGGAGCGCGATTCGCGATCCCTGGCAATGACCAGGTAAGATTGTTGAGTCTGGAGCGCACAGGTTACTGCCTTGGGAGCAAACCAGATCGAACGAGATAATCGGCGATCAAGGAGGCATGAACCTGTTCGCCTGTTGCACTGAAATGTATGCTGCCGATCCAGTATTCTTGATCGAGTGGCATCGCTGACGCGAAATCGAATATACGGACGTCGAGTTCAGTTCCCAATCGTTCGATGATTGCGTTGTGTTCCAACGTGGCTTCAAGGTAATACGGTGCAGAACCAATTCCCCATTCGTTGGGGTTAACGGCGAATGTCATCAGCATCACGTTCGCATCGTGGGCGCGAGCAATCGCAACTATGTTGCGCAGATTGCGCTCAAAGTAAATCGGTGGATTTGCTAGCAGCGCCTGCCGCGGAGTCAAACCGCCTAGATCTGAGACAGGTACATCGGGATCGCGTTCGATGCAACAGTCTTGCCGACTGACGATCTGATCGAGTGTGA
>JBHHUI010000528.1:0-2994 GCA_046753805.1 Anaerolineales bacterium | reverse complement strand
TGGCCCCGTTCGTTGTGTGGCTGGGCTGGCCGCGCCGTGGCCCCGGCCGGATGCGAGACGTCGCCAGCCTGGCGCTGCGGATGGGCATCTTCCTGGCGCTCGTGCTGGGCCTGGCCGGGCTGGAAGTCGTCCGGGCGGCCGATGCGCTGGCTGTGGTGTTCGTTGTGGACGCGTCCGACTCGGTGCCGGCCAACGCGCAGCGCGAGGCCGCGGCGTGGGTACAGCAAGCCATGGAAGGCATGCGACCCGATGATCAGGCGGCCGTGGTCCTGTTTGGCGGTGAGGCGCTTGTCGAGCGGCCCATGCGGCCCAGCCGCGAGCTGGCTGCGTTCACGTCCGTGCCGAGTTCGATCAACACCGATCTGGCGGAGGCCATCCGGCTGGCGCTGGCGCTCTTCCCGCCGGATGCAGCGCGCCGCATGGTAATCCTGTCAGACGGAGTTGAGACGGTCGGCGACGCAAGCGCCGCGGCGCGACTCGCGGCTGCCAGCGGCGTCGAGATCGTGGTGCGACCGTTTGCGTTCCGCCGCGATCGTGAAATTTTGGTGAGCGATGTGCACGCGCCGCCACACATGCGCGCCGGCGAAGAGTTCGAGCTGGAAGTGACCATCGTCTCCACACGCGAAGCCACGGCAGGCCTGCGCGTGTTCGCGGGCGACACGCTGGTGTACGAGGACGTCGTCGCGCTGGTCGTCGGCTCCAATCCGTTCCTGATTCCATTGCAGTCCGGCGACCCCGGGTTCATGGCGTACCGTGTCCAGTTGGATCCGGCTGCGTCCGATGATACGTTTTATCAGAACAACCAGTTGGCCGCGTTCAGCGACGTGCAAGGGCCGCCGCGCGTACTCATGGTCGGCGCGCCGAGCGAGGACATTGCGGACCCGACGACGTATCTCTCCGCAGCGCTGGCAGCTTCGGCGATTGGCCTGGATGTGGTTGCGCCGAGTGGGCTGCCGGCTGATCTAAGCCGGTTGGCCGAATATGCCTCTGTCATGCTCGTTAACGTCCCGGCCCGCGATTTAAGTCGGCGCCAGCAGGCTGCAATCGAGCAGTACGTCAGCGATCTGGGCGGCGGGTTGGTCGCCGTGGGCGGCTCGCAGAGCTACGGTGTGGGCGGGTGGTTCCGCACGCCAATCGAAACGGCGCTGCCGGTGGAGATGCAGTTGCGCGACGAAGAGCGCCGCTCGCGTCTGACGATGGTATTCATCATCGACAAGTCCGGCAGCATGTCGTCGGGGGCGTACGGCGCTTCCAAGATTGAACTGGCGAAAGAGGCTGCCATCCGCTCGATCCTCTTGCTTTCACCGGGAGACCGCGTCGGCGTGATCGCGTTCGACGACAATGCCTCGTGGGTGGTGCCGATCACCGAACTGGATGACGCCGGTCCGATCCTGAACCGTATCAGCACGCTCCGCTCGGGCGGCGGGACCGACATCCTGGCCGGGGTGCAGTTGATGGCGCAGGAACTACCGCAGGACGAAGGCCAACTTAAACACGTTATCCTGTTGACGGACGGCGGCGCAAGCCCATTTGGCATTCCAGAACTGGTGCAGAAGTTGTACGAGGGCAGCGGCATCACCTTTACGACGATCGGCGTCGGCAGCGATGCGGCCGACTTCCTGCCGGACCTCGCACGGGTCGGCGGCGGGCGTTACCATTTCACGGAGGATCCGTCCACGATCCCCGAAATCTTCACGGAGGAGACGACGCTCGCCACACGCGCCTACATTATCGAAGAAGATTTCTTCCCGGTCCAGACCGCCATCAGCCCCATCTTGGAAGGCATCGCCGACGTGCCGGTGCTGCACGGCTATGTCGGCACGACAGCCAAGCAGACTGCAACCACGATCTTGATGAGCGAACTGGCCGAAGGCGACATGGACCCCATCCTGGCCTCGTGGCAACACGGACTGGGTCGCTCGGTGGCATGGACGTCGGACGCCACTGCTCGTTGGGCCGAGCGCTGGGTCACATGGGACGGTTTTGCGCGCATGTGGGCGCAGGCGACGCGCTTCACCATTGGCGACGCGTTCCAATCGGACCTGACTCCCAGCGTGACGTTCGGCGGTGAAACCGCCGTGTTGACTGTCGATGCGCTGGACCTGAACGGCGCGTACCTGAACGATTTGCCCCTGCAGGCGAGTGTGGTCGCGCCCGATGGAGAAGCGTCGCTGGTCGATCTCGTGCAGGTCGCGCCGGGGCGGTACGAAGCGGAGTTTGAGCCGGCCGTCGAGGGCGCATACCTGATCCGAGTTTCGGGGACTGAGGACGGGCGTGGTTTGGCTGGACAGACTACCGGCTGGGTGTTCTCGTATTCGCCTGAATACCGCACGCTCACGGCCGACCCGAATGCACTCGTGCGGCTGGCAGCCCTGACGGGCGGCGGCGTGGCCGGGGCGGACCCCACCGATGCGTTTGCACGGGCGCCGGACGTGCAACGCACGTCGCGCCCGATCTGGCCGCAATTGCTGCTGGCCGCGGCCTTGCTGTTGCCGCTCGACATCGCCGTCCGGCGGCTGGTTTTTTCACGCTACGACATTCAGCGCGCTTGGGCGCATGTTGTGAATGCGTGGTCGCCCGGTCGCAAGCAAGATGATCCGGTACAGCGAGAACGGATGTCACGGCTGCAGGCCGCCAAACGCCGGGCCGGTACCGTCCAAACTGACGAGGGCGAAGCTCCCCCCACGCGGGTGACGGATCCGCCGATGTCACCCATACCAGTGGAAGAGAAGCCTGCCCCCGCGACCGAGGAAAGCGAAAAGGAGGTGGAGACGATCGCTACGCGGGGGTCAACCCCCACCGAGACGGCCTCGACGTTGCTTGCTCGCCGGCGCGCGCGGCGCAAGGCTGCCCAGGACAAGGACGGCGAAGACTGACTCGCCGGCGCCTTTGCGCCCCTGCGTTTGAATCCTGGCTGGACAAAGCGAGTTACGAACTGACAGGAGTTACGCAGTTGGAAGCCAAAACGCTGGCTGAGTAGGCGTTGAGCCTGTC
>JBHHUI010000527.1:0-2995 GCA_046753805.1 Anaerolineales bacterium | reverse complement strand
CCTCATACCGAATTACCTCGCCCGCGCACCGCAGCCGCGCTGTTTCGGGCCACACCGCTGGTTTGGCAACGAACTCGATGCGCGTTCGGCGTTCGAGCTACAGACCTGCGATCGGCCGGGCGTGACGCTGCTCACGGTCCCGCAGGTCACAACCGAGTTCATCCAACGGATGGATCTGGATAGCAACCGCTGGTCAACAATCAGCTTCCTGGACGGCGTCTGCAGCTACCTGGACTGATGCTGCTCAGCCGGCAAACCGGGCGATATTTTCCAGCGCCGTGCGAACGTGCTCGGCCGCATGGGCAGGATCGGCGGGCACACTCAGCAGATGAGTGCGCGCCGCGTCGAGGGGAGTTGCGGAGGCAGCTTCAAGTTGCGTGCGTTGCGCAGCCAGCGCCTCGCGCCCCTCCGGCACCATACGTGTCGCGGCCGCTGGGCCGAACGCATCGGCGAGTTGGGCGTGCTGCTGCGTGCTTCGCGGCTGGTTCACCAGCGCCAGCGCGGTTCGCATGGGCGCGACGGCCTGTTGTGGATCAATTTCAAGTAGCGTGAGGGCCAGCGAGACGTTGAGCGCCGCTGCGTCGTAAAGCATATCGTCCCCGCCATAGATTTCGAGCGCGCCCCGAAAGCGCTCGGCGGCCCCGACGTAGTCTCCCTCTCCGAAATACAGCGCCGTAGCGAACATAGACATCGCCAGGCCCCAGCCCGCCGCGTACGTCTCGCGCGCAAACACCGTCAGCGCGCGCGCAAAGCAGGCCCGTGAATCCGCCAGGTTTGCCTGTGTTGCGGTCGGCAGCAACGCTAGCGCCACCCCGAGCCCGAGATTGATCAGCGCGTCGTCATACGGGTAGCTCTCAGAGTCGAGCGCAGCCAGCGCCGTTCGGAAGTCCGCGATGGCGGCGCGCAGCGCTGCCGTGCGGTCCCGGCCATGGGCGGGCAGGTGCAAGCGCGCGTTGCCCCGGTTGTACATCGTCGCGACATATTCCCGAGGGGTCTCACGGAGCGAGCGGTACTCGAGCGCAATCTCGTAACATGCAAGCGCGCGGAGCAGCGCCTTGCGCCGGTCGGGCACATGCAGGTCGGCATAGGTCGTGCCGAGATCGTTGTAGACAGCCGAGCGAAACGCGGGATACTTGTCGGGGTCAATTCGTGCGGCGACTGGCTCCAGGTGGCGCACGGCGAGCACGAGCATGCCGGGTTGGTGTCGAGCCTCCTGAGTCATGTGGCGAAAGCGCCCCAGGTCTTCCGCAAACTCTTCCGGCACGTCCGGCACATGCATCTCGGCAACGGTACGCTCGTGGAGCCACTGCACGAGTTCGTCGCTCATACGCCGGAACGGATTGTCGGCGCGCGCCATCCCGGCCGCTGCTGCCTGCGCTTCGAAATTCGCCAGTACGCGAAAGAATGTGTGATCGAGCCGAGCCGGGTCGAGGTCAGATACGTCCTGCTTGAGCAATTGCAAGATAAGCCCGGCGGCATCTGCCGCATCGGGCCAATCCGGCGTCTGGATCTGGAATCGGGTCATGATCTCCTGGGCCACGTAAACGGACCACGCGCCCCGGCGGCAGTATACCCTGCGCCGGCGTTGCCCGGTGTAGAATTGCCAGTCGATTGTAACGCCATCCACATTCTGAAGGCCGTGCGGCGAATAAGATATACGAGTCTGACGGCGCGCGCGGGCTGGCGCGCCCCACAATCGCAGGCCGGGGCTGGAAAGTTCATCCGCCTCCGATTCCAACACAAACGCATGGAGACCCGGAATTCACAATGAGTGAAACCGATACTCGCGGGAGCAAGGTCATTATCTACACGCACGACTACTGCGCCCAGGCACACCTGCTGGCCAGAGCGCTCGACGGCATTGATGTGGAGATCGAATGGCGCGACATTATGCACGGCGACCCGACCTGGCAAGATGAGCTTCGCAACATGGCGCGTGGCTATTTGTCCGTACCCACCGTGGTCTTCGAAGACGGCACAGTGATGGTCGAGCCGTGGCCGGCGCAAGTGCTTGGCAAACTGGGCGTCGAGCGGCAGGGGTTTTTCAGCCGAGTCTTCAGACGAAACAAAGTGCGCTAAGCTCCCGCACGGCAAGAATCAAAACGCGCCCGACCTGAATCGTCGGGCGCGTTTGTATTTGAGCGAAAAAGGTGTGCTCGGTTTTACGAGGGCCGGTCAAACGTGGCTACCACAGTCATACCCCAGCGCAGGCGCGGATCAGTATCTTTGAGGCGGATGTCCACTGTGTACGTGATGTCGCCGCGCTTCTCTTCGAACAGATTCCCGATGGAATCCACTTCGCCGGACAGTTCGAGGTTCGGCAAGGCGTCGGGGGTGATCACCACAGCCTGACCGACTTCCACGTCCGGCACCTCGATCTCGGTCAGGTTGTCAGTCTCCACCTTCCAGCCGCCGAAGTCGGCCAGGGTCACCACCGGAACGCCGGGCGACACTTGTTCGCCGACCTTCAAATCCAGCGCCGCCAGGGTACCAGCCCATGGGGCGCGTAATTCGATGTCGTCGAGGGCGGCCTGCGCCGCCACCTGCGCCGCCTCGGCCTGTGTGATTTGCGCCTCGGCCTGGGCGATGAGCGCCTGCGCCTGCGCGACGCGCGCCTCAGCCTGCGCGACATCGTCCGGATTCGGCCCGTTGCGCACCTTTTCCCACTCGCGTTCCGCGTCGGCCAGCGTCGCTTGCGCGACGGCGACATCGGCTTGGCGGAGCGCGAGGTCGATGGCATCTGGCCCGCCTAGCGCCCACTCCAGGTCGCGGAGGGCGTCGTCGAGGTCCTCCTGTGCCTGGTCCACAGCGTTCGTGTTGTTAATGTTTGTCTGCTCGACCTGCAACTGAGCTTGCCGCAGCGCGTTGCCGGCATCGTCCAACGCATCCTGCGCGTCCTCCAGCGTCCACGGCACGCCGTCAACGGTGATGCGCCGTTCGGGGCTGCAGTCATTGTCGATCTCGCCGTCCCCATCGGTATCAGCAATGCAGTTGT
>JBHHUI010000526.1:0-2997 GCA_046753805.1 Anaerolineales bacterium | reverse complement strand
GCAAGCCCGTCGACTTCCAGCAGCGTGCGCTCCACAAGTTGCGGGAAGACGTTTACGCCCCGCACGATGAGCATGTCGTCCGTGCGTCCGAGCACTTTGGACATGCGCGCGATGGTGCGCCCACATTGGCACTCGTCATCCCAGAGGGTGACCCGGTCGCGCGTACGGTAGCGGATAATCGGCATGGCTTCCTTGGTCAGCGTGGTGAATACCAATTCACCCTCTTCGCCATACGGCAACCGCTCGCCGGTATCCGGATCAACGATCTCGGCCAGAAAGTGATCCTCGAAGATGTGCAGCCCGTTGTGGTGCTCGCATTCGATGGCAACGCCCGGGCCGATGATCTCCGTCAGCCCATAAATGTCGTAGGCTTCCAGGCCGAGCTTGGCCTCAATCTCGAGCCGCATTTTGTCGCTCCACGGCTCCGCCCCAAAGATGCCTACGCGCAGTTTCATGCGCTCCTTGAAATCGATGCCTTCGGCGGCGGCTTCCTCCGCCAGGACGAGTGCGTACGAAGGCGTGCAGCTCAACACCGTGGCGCCAAAATCCTCCATCAGGCGGATTTGGCGCTGCGTGAGACCGCCCGACATCGGGATTACGTTCGCGCCGACCGTCTCGAACCCGAGATGGAATCCGAGCCCTCCGGTGAACAGTCCGTAACCATAGGCGTTGTGAGCGATGTCGGCTGCTGTGACTCCGGCGCAAAACACCGTGCGCGCCATCACCTCTGCCCACAACTCCATATCAGCGCGCGAGTACCCCCCCACCGTTGGTTTGCCGGTCGTACCGGAAGAGGCGTGCGTGCGCACAATCGATTCCATGGGCACGGCGAACATGCCGAACGGATAGTTGTCGCGCAAATCCTCTTTGTCGGTAAACGGCAGTCGCTGCAGGTCGTCGAGTGAGTTGATGTCTGTAGCCGTTACGCCGGCTTCGGAGAGCTTCCGCTCGTAGAGCGGCACCCGCGCGGCTGCGCGCTCGACCAGACTCCGCAGGCGCGCCGCCTGCATTTCGGTCAGGTCTGCACGTGACATAGTTTCAGCTTCGGGGTTCCAAATTGGCATGGCGGCCTCCTCATTTGCTGCTGCTCCGACGTCCCCGCCGGGCGTATAGGGAAAAGTAGTTACACAGTTCGCTGGTCGAGCCTCGCGCTGAGCGCGAGACGAAGCGTAGCCCCGTCAGGGGCGTATCGAGACCAAGAACTGCGGCAAAACGGGTCTCGATACGGCCTATCGGCCTACTCGACCAGCGTTTTGCCGCCTTCTGCAACGTCAACTGCGTAACTCCATAAGAATATATTTTCTCAGGCAGTTGATGTATGTTGACTGCCTTCTCGCACGCGATGATTTGCAAGACCCAACTGAGCGCGCTGAACGGGGGACACTGGTTGAGCTGTCAAACCGCGCTCGACTGCCCGCAGCCGGATGGCGCCGAGCAGCGCGCTAATCGGAGCCTCAGTCGTCATGGTTACGCGAATCTTTCAGACGCACCGCCTTGCCGGGCGGGCGCGGCAGTTCGCCGGGCGGCAGCAAGCTGACTTCGGCGTGCAGGCCCAGCAGGTTATAAAGTTCGCGGTCCAGCGTCTGCGCCAGCGCGGCGTCGCCCGGGCGCTCGGTCTCCACACTGAGCCGCAGCACGTCGGCCCCGGCCAGCCGGTCGATCTCAATCAGGTAATCGTTACCCACATCCGGGTGCTTGAGCAACAGGCTCTCGACCTGTTTCGGATAAAAGTTAATGCCTTTGACTTTCACCATGTCGTCCGTGCGGCCGACCAGGCGGTCGACGCGCAGGGCAGTGCGCCCACAGCTGCATGGCGCGCGGCTCACAACGCGCGTGATGTCGCGCGTGCGGAAGCGGATGAGCGGCAGCGCTTCACGCGTAAGAGTCGTCACAACCATTTCGCCCCACTCGCCGTCGCCGACCGGCTCACTCGTGTCGGGGTCCAAAATCTCGACCAGATAATGATCTTCCCAAATGTGGATTCCGTCGTGCGCGGAACAGTCAATACCCATGCCCACGCCGCCGGTCTCGGTCATGCCGACGATGTCGAACGTCTCAATGCCCATCGCATCTTCGATGCGCCGGCGCAGTTCATCGCTCCAAATCTCCGATCCGAACACGCCGACCCGCAACCGGGAGTCGCGCCGAAAGTCAAACTCTTCCTGACGCGCGACCTCGATCAGCCGCAGCGGGTAGGAGGCAATAGCGCAGATCGCCGTTGTGCCGAGGTCGCGCATGAATTGCAGTTGCAGCTGGCTGCGCCCGGCGCCGATGGGGACAATCATCGTCTTCAAGGCAGAGGCGCCGTAGTGGAAGCCGAATCCGCCGTTGAATAGACCAAAGGAGGGCGTGATCTGCAGCACGTCGGCGGGACCAATGCCGGCGGCCGCCAAACAGCGCGCCATAATCTCGCCCCACTGCCGCACGTCGCCTTCAGTGTGCGGGCAGATCACGGGCGTGCCGGTAGAACCCGAACTCATGTGCATGCGCATGAAATCGGTCGGCGGGGCGCACGCCATCTCATACGGATAGGCATCGCGCAGATCGTCCTTGGTCAGGAACGGGAACTGGCGCAGACTATCCAGGTCACGGATGTCCGCCGCGTTCCCGCCGCCGAGATGGGCCGCGTAACGCGGATTGGCAGTCTTTATCCGCTGCAGCGTGGCGCGCAGCCGTTCCAACTGCAACGCCAGCAACGCACTACGAGGTAAAGTTTCTTCCTTCGGCTGAAACATAACCAACCAAATCTAGACATGAACTGACTGATTGTGCGCGGCGTTGTTTCGTTTCCTCTGCACCGCTGTGCAATTGCCAGATGCAATTCTGGCTTGTGAGCGCGCAAGATACGTCACCGCAGACCTTCGAGGTTCGCTGCACGAGACCTCGGAGGTCTCAGTCGAACCCGGGAGTACGCAGCGACATCTGCATGTACACCTCTAGCTGGGCGCATCTGCCAGTTGGGGGACTCGTGTTTGGATCCACGAATGACGCGAAGAA
>JBHHUI010000525.1:0-3000 GCA_046753805.1 Anaerolineales bacterium | reverse complement strand
GGACAAGCGTGGGTAGCCGTCACGCATTCACGCGCCAAACAGAAATGCCCGGTTCGACCAAACCAGCCAGAACAGCCCCAGCAGCACAAGTATCCCTGCGCCCGCGAGCACCATCGCGATCTTGACCTGGTCGCGCGGCTTGACGCCGCCTACTTTGCCGGTCTGCCCGTTGACGAGCAGGCGGTACTCGCGCTGTTTATAATGATAGGTGCCGGTGAACAGCGGAAGCAAGATGTGCTTGTATGTCAGCCCGCTCCAGTCCTCTGGGTACATCGTCACGTTGCGCTTCTCGCGTCCCGACTCGATGCGCGCTTCCAGCTTGCGGCGCGCATCTTTCATGACCTGCTCGCGCGCTGCCAGCGAAGCGTCCGCCAGCGACCGGTCGTAGGTCAGCGCATGCCAGCCGGCAAGCTGTTCGGGCTGGAATTCGACCAGGGCTTTCAGGTCGTACGGTCGGATGCGCTCCAACTCCGCCTCTGAAAGCGCACGCAGCCCCGGCACGAGGATGTCGTCAAAAAACAGCGTCTTTGTACCGGTGCGTTGCTCCCAGTGGTCTTCGCCCACGCGCACTTCGCAGGTGTACTTCACATCCAGCGCGCCGTCGAACGTCCAAAAAGGCAAATAGGCCGGCCGCAGATTCACTGCCCGCGCCAGCAGGGCGAGATCGTCGGGCGCGAAGAAACCCTGCCCGAGCCAGCGCTTGACCTGCCGGCCGGCGCGCGCTGCATCCAATCGAAAGGTCGCAATGAGTTGCGGGTCCATCAGTTCGGTCGTCTCGGCCGAAGCGACCAACTGATTTGAGCCGCAATACGGGCATTGGGTGGTGACCTGTTTTGGAGGCAGCAATGTGATCGCACCGCAGTTTTCGCATGTCACGCGATGTTGGGATGCTGCCCAGCGATGACCACGCTCCGTCATGAGCGCGATGTCGAGCACCTGTTCCGCGTGGTCGGCGGCCACATACAGCGGCGCAGCCGTTTCCGGCCCAGCGGGCGCTGCCACGGTCTGCGCCAGGCCGCAGCGCTCGCAACGCAACTCGTCGTGGTGCGGGTTATACGCCATGCGTCCGCCGCAGTTTGGACACGTGAAAGTCTGTGTATCGGCTGCGACCGGGCCTGACGGGGGATGCGGCGCGACAGTTTCGCCTTCGGCCAGGATGTGCTCGCCCTCGAGTCGGCCCGACAATTTGAGGAGTCCGCGTTTGGCGGCGCTGTTGTGTGGGTCGGCGGCCAGCGCGCGTTCCAGGTAGTCACGCCGTTCGGCCGGGTCGTTGGTGGTGCCTGAGAGCCAGAGCCACGGACGTGGATCGCCTTGGTGCAGTTCGACCGCATCGAGCAAAAAGCCGCGCGCCGCCTCGATATCGCCCTGGCGGGCCGCAGCGATGCCGCTCTTTACCAGGCTTTCAAAGTGTGGGTTGTGTGAGGGTGAAGACATTTTTCCGTACACGGATTTCGCGGATTCTCACGGATCAGTACTTCTCCGTCCAATCCGTGTACCCAATGTTCAAAGATCGTGCGATCTGTTCGGCCTCGGCCAACTCGTCCGGCGTGTTGACGTTGAAAAACGAGCGCGCGTCCGGATCGAAATGCTCGATCTCCTCGCGCTCGACGAAACGGATGTTCACGGCGTTAAAAAAGCTGATCACGCGCCGTTCGCCGGTTTCTATCGCCTGCGCGATGGGAGCGAGGCACGTTTTATTGTAGACAGCACGGAACGGCTCGGCAAACACCTTGCCCCGCCGCCCCTCCGGCGGCTGCAAGCGTGGAATAACGGCATCGAAGTCTGCCGCCAGCGCGAGCAGGTGGTCCAGCAGCGGCCGGTTGATAAACGGCATGTCGCACGCCAGCACCAGACAATATGGCTCGCGGGCGTGGAAAATGGCAGCGTGCAGTCCGCCCAGCGCGCCGACATCCTGGAATACGTCCGGATAGACCGGCAGGCCAAACCGGCGATAGTCCGCCGGGCGGTTGGAAATGATGATCGTTTCGCGGCCCAGCCCCACCACCTGGTCGAGAATGGTTTGCATAAGCGGCGCGCCCAGAAAGGGAACCAGCCCCTTGTCGCGCCCCATACGGGTTGAGCGGCCACCGGCCTGGATAACAACGGTCAGGTCAAGCATGCGAATGCTATAATTCGAGCCATGTTCCATGGCCGTCAGCGCATCCGCCGGCAGATATACGGAGCGTGACAGCCGCGCCCGAACATTATAGAATGACAGGACGGATTTGTACTTCTGTAATGGCTGTCTGCACCCAGCCGGAAGTGCTGCCTCCGGCGTCACTTATGTACACCCGCGTACACTTGCGGGGAACGATACACTGATACGACAATAGGTTCGTCGCGCCGGCCGGCAGCCCGGCTGCTCAGGTTCTGTCTGTTCGCACCAGAATCGGCCACTCAGGGAATTGTCGCATGTCCACCACCGAAGGTCTTGAACAATACGTCAAAGTACTGCTTTCGTACGACATCGTGCCGGAACTTATGGATGAGTATTACCAGTTCGCACTCGGCAAGTTCGTGCCCGCCGCTCAGCGCATGGGACTGGGCATGGTGGAGGCCTGGCACACAGCTTATGGAGACTACCCCAGTCGGTTGATTGCCCTCGTGGCTGAGGACCGCGCGTCGGCCGACCGCGTGCTGGCGAACCCCGAATGGAAGAAAATGGAGGCGAAGCTGCAGGAATTCGTTTACAATTACCAGCGCCGGATTGTGCCGCTGCGCGACCGGTTTCAATTCTAGCGACAGTGGCTGTCGCAGGTAGCATGGTTCGATCACATAGCCCGGGACCGTATCCCGGTTCGTCGAGGCCCGCGAGACACAGGGCCGCCTGCAACGTTTGACGCTCCAAGGAGGTGATACCCGAAATCGCGAAATACATCGACGACGAATCACACGCGTTACGAAATCGATTTACCGAATAATGGAGGAGAGTATGAAAAGCAAACTATGGTTGCTGCTCAGCATGCTGATGGTCGGCGCGATGGTGCTGGCCGCTTGCGG
>JBHHUI010000524.1:0-3013 GCA_046753805.1 Anaerolineales bacterium | reverse complement strand
AGCATGAAGGCTTTAACCAACACGATATCAACCCGCACGACGTACTTGAGCAGCAGACCCAGCACTCCGATGGCGAGCAACAACAGCATCACCAGATAATCGGAGGGCAGCGAGCCGTAGCGCACGCGATCGACGACGACGCGTCGCACCAGCAGATACAGCCCCGGGAGCACGAAGAGTAACCCAACCAGGCCGGCTGCCGGGGCGAGCACCGTAACCCAGGCCGGGACGGGATAGAGCGCATAGCGCAGATGCCGTAGCAGCACCAGCAGCAGTGTCAGGTGAAATAGCCAGCCGCCCAGCCACAGACCACGATCGGCGCGAAACAGACTGCGAAAGAAGAAGACTTCGCCCGCCACCCGTGTCCACGCCCCGCTGCGCGTTTTCGGTGCGGGCGTCGTGGGAATCTTAAACGGCACAGGCGTCTCCAGCCACAGCCACAGACGCAGGCCCAGTCCCACCCAGAACACGATCAGCGCCGTGTAGGCCAGGATGTTAAAGGTCAGACTGAGGCCGTCCATGATCACACGCAGCCGGTTGGCTTGGGCAGACCGGCGATCTTGCAGGCGCCCTTGTCCAGGCCGGTGGGGAAGAGCTGGTACATCTCCTTGACCGGGATGCCGGTGTCTTTGCCGATTTTGCGGATCATGGGCGCAATACCGAACTGCTCATAGTAGTTGCGGATGTAGCGCACGATTGCCCAGTGTTGCTCGGTCATCTCCGGCACCGCTTCCTGCGGCGCAAAGAAGAGGGCGATCTCGTCGTTCCAGAGTTCGGGGTTTTGCAGGAACCCGTCCTCATCCAGTTCGAGGGTTTGATCTTGGAATTCGACTGTGGGCATGATATTTCCTTTCTATTCTCTATGGGCAGGCGGGGAGCGGTTACCAGTGGAAGCGCACGCCAACGCGTGCGGCCATCGGCCAGAGCAGGTAGCCGTCGATGTGCTTGGTGGTCATTTCGAGGCCGGCTTTTTCGAAGAAGCGTTCCCAGCCGATGCGTTCGATCCAATCGCGAATGCGTTCGTCGGGTCGCGCACTGTCCGCCCAGACGCGCACGATGTGCGTCACGGCCTCGACCACCTCGGGCCAATGCGGGACGTTGTTCGGCAGGTAGGGAATGGCCAGCTTGGCCATGGCAGGCCCGTAGAGCGTGTTGGCTGCCTTGCCGCCCACGTAGATGGCCACTCCATCCGTCTCCGGGCTGCCGATGGGCATGCCCGGACATTGCCCCAGACAGTTGACGCAATGGATGCAGCGCTCGGCCGACACCACGACGCTCTTGGGCGGCTTGGGGCGGATTGCCCCGGTGGGACAGACCGAGATGATGAGCGGCACCTCACACTTGGCGATCTGTTCGTCGATCACGCGGGGGATTTCGCGGTGGATGCCGATGATGCCGATGTCGGCGGTGGAGGCCTCGCCGCAGTTGTTGGTGCAGCCGGAGACCGACACCTTTAGCTTGGCCGGTAACGCCTCCTGTTGGAAGGTCTTGTGCAACGCGTCGGCCACCACTTTGCCGATGCCGGGTGCATCGGTGGAGGCGAACTGGCAGTGCAGCCAGCCCGTGCAGGAGACCACGTTATGGGCGGTGCGATCCACGCCGCCGACGGGCAGCCCCAACTCCTCCAGAGCGGCGATGGCGGCGTCAATCTGCGCCTCGGCGACGCCGACCAGTTCGAGGCTCTGGCGGCGGGTGATGCGCAGATACCCCTCCGCGTAGATATCCGCCAGCTCACAGATCCGGCGCGCGAGCACCGTGCTGACGCGGCCATTGGGGGGCATGCCGGCGCGCACGGTGTAGCAGGCCTCGCCCGATTGTGCGACATGCTTCAGCACGCCGGGGCGCGGCACTTCGTGATATTCCCATTGCCCATAGTTGCGCTGCACAATGGGGGGGATGTTCTCTTGCAGGGCAGGCACTCCGATACCGGGCATGTCCCTACTCCTTATCGATGTGGATGTGATTCAACCGTGCGCGCTTTAGTCGCCGCCCGGCGACGAGTGTCCATTCGTTGCGATTTCCGCCGGCTCCCAGTGATAAAACACATTGCTGCGCGGCTCGGCTAATTGGCGCGGCGAGGGTTCGATCCCCATCCATTTGGTGAACTGGTCCATGCCCACCCGGAAGAGGAAATCGCCCAGCCGCTCCTTGCGTTTGGCGTGCTCATCAAACACGTCGGCGATCTGCTCGATGGCGTCCATAATCTCCGGGTAGTCCGGTGGGTTGAGCGGTAGGAAGGGGATCAGCACTTTGCCCAGCAGTGGGCCGTATTTGCCGCGCAACTTGCCGCCCAGGGTGATCGCTACGCCGCGCTCGTCGCCGGGGCGGATGGCGTACGAGCATTTGTTGATGCAGTACATGCAGTGCACGCACGAATCCTCGTCGATGGAGAGCTGCGCGCCGTCGCGCC
The DNA here is from genome assembly GCA_046753805.1 of Anaerolineales bacterium. Taxonomy (GTDB): domain Bacteria; phylum Chloroflexota; class Anaerolineae; order Anaerolineales; family JBHHUI01; genus JBHHUI01. The sequence continues at coordinate 603 of JBHHUI010000524.1, read as the reverse complement.
CTGCGTCCATGGCCTTGGTGGGGCAGTTCAACACAATGCGATGGATATCCCCCCCGGCGGCGATCCATTCCTGCAAGCGTTCCAAGTTCACTTTCGGCGCGCCTTTAAAGACCCCCAGCACGCCGATGTCGGCCTTCTGCTGCGCGCGGGCGCAGTCATTCGGGCAGCCGGAGAACTTAACTTTGATTTTGTGGGGGAAGCGCGGATACTGCACATCGTCCAAGAAACGGCGGTACCAGACGTCGCGCAGGGCGGCGGCATCGGCCAGTACGGCGTCGCAGCGGCTGGCCCCCACGCATTCGACTGTGTTGCGAAAGGCGTCGGAGGTCGAACCCACGTCCAGCCCGTGCGCGTTCAGCGCATCCACCGCCGGTCGCAAGCCTTCGGTGGTGATGCCTAAAATTTCCACGTCGCCGCCGGCGCTGTGCAGGTGCAGGAGGCCGTAGCCGTGCTCGTCGGCTACATCGCAGACCGTGCGCAAAGTTTCGGTGGAGTACCAGCCGCCCGAAGGCGGCAGCACGCGGACGAAGTTGGCGCCGCCGGCGATCTCCGGTCGCCCTGAGGAACGTACCAGGATACCGGCCGCCACACCCGGCAGGGACA
>JBHHUI010000523.1:0-3014 GCA_046753805.1 Anaerolineales bacterium | reverse complement strand
CAATTTCGCTCTCCTTCTAGCTAACCTTGCTCTGATGCGTTGGGGGCGCGTCGATCTGAGTAGGCTGCGCATGTATCTGCCGATTATTGTTACAGTGGCAATCTTCATGTTCACCGTGGTCATCCTAGCGCCGGGGAAGGACCCAAGCTATACACCGCTGCAGGTCGGCCCCATAACTGTCTATTTCCAGCCCGTATTCTTCACCTTCGCCGCATACTGGCGTCTAATAGCCATGTTGTTCGGCACCATCCTGTATTTCTCGACCAATCGCGAGCGGGATACGCTCGTCGCGCTGCGCGCGCTGCGCTTGCCCTTTGTCGCCTCATATGTGATCGGCCTTTCCATTCGCTCAGCGGGCATGTTCATGGAGGATTTCCGCACATTCCGGGAGGCTGAACAGGCGCGGGGTCTGGATACGAAAGTCATGAAATTCAGCGACCAGGTCAAGCTATACATGATGTACCTGATTCCCTTGTTCTCGATTGCGCTGCGACGCGCAGATGAAATCAGTAATGCGCTGTTCGCCCGAGGCTACACTATTACGGGTCGCGTTCAGGGCGGCGGCAGGAGACCAGATTACATCCGCTCCCAATACGCCATGGCCGCGCGCGATTGGGTTGCGAGCACTGTGCTGGCTGTAGTATTCGTGGCGACGGGCGTCGCACAGTCCTTTTTCGGCATCTTTGCGATCACCCATTCGCCGCTGAACATCTACCTGCACACTCTATTGGGCATTTCATAAGCGGAGAATATCTATGGCAGCTGCCATTGTCATGCGGGACCTCGAGTGGAAATACGAGCACACAACGGAGCTCGCCCTACAGAGCATCGACCTGGACATTGAACAGAACACGTTTCTCGGTATCGTGGGGGCGAACGAACAGGGTAAAACGACGTTGGTCTCCTGCATTAGCGGGCTCATTCCACATAGCTACAACGGCATTTACCGGGGTTCGGTGCAAGTATTCGGGCGCGAGGTGCGCGATCAAGACTCCCTCGACCTGGCCACGCAAGTTGGCATCGTCTTTGCCGATCCGGAGGCCCAGTTCACCGCGATGACAGTGGAGGAAGAACTGGCTTTTGGCTTGGAGAATATGGGGTTGGACCTGCAGACCATTCAAGAACGCTTGGAGTGGGCTGCCGAGACAACCATGATCAGCGACTTGCTGGACAAAAGCCCCTATGACGTGTCTGGCGGACAGAAGCAGCGCGTAGCCATTGCCTGTGTCCTGGCGATGCATCCACCGATCATCATCATGGACGAGCCGACCTCTATGATCGACCCGCTGGGCAAAGACTTCATTTTCGACATCTTGCGCAATCTGAAGCAGGCTGGAGAGCACACGCTTATCGTCGTCGAGCATAATATCGAGCAGCTAGCGCCGTTAGCCGACGAATTGCTCCTGATGCACGCGGGCCAGGTGGCAAGAAAAAGCCCGCCGGAGGAGTTCTTCGATGATCCAGCATTTCTGGCGGAACACGGGATTATCGTGCCGGAAGTGACCGAATTCTCTTTCCGGTTGCGCACCGATGGAGTCGTGGAGCACGATATGCCCTTGCCGCTCGATTTGACCCACGGCGTACCACTGGTTGAAGCTGCGCTGGATTCGGCAGGGGTGCAGGCATGAAGCCGCTGATTGAAGTCGAACATCTGGACTTCATCTACCCGGATGGCACGCCCGCGCTGTTCGACGTGAATGTGACAGTCGGAGAACGCGAGTTCATTGCGCTGATTGGACAGAACGGCTCCGGCAAGACAACGCTCTCGAAGTGCCTGAATGGCTTGCTAAAACCGACGGCGGGTTCCGTCATAGTCGAAGGGATCGACACCCGGAGCAAAGGCGTGATTAAGAAACTGGTGACGCGGGTGGGTTATGTATTCCAAAACCCCGATCACCAATTGTTCAACCAGAATGTGTGGGACGAGATCGCCTATGGACCCCGAAACATCGGCCTACCGGAAACAGAGGTTAACGAACGGGTCGAAGAGGCAGCACGGGTTGCCGGCGTGCGCGCAGAGTTGTTCCAGACGCATCCTTTTTTCTTAACAAAAGGGCTGCGGCAGCGCGTGGCCATTGCCTCTATCCTGGCCATGCGGCCCAATACCATCATCGTAGACGAGCCGACAACGGGTCAGGACATACATCAATCGATTGAGGTGATGAACTTCCTCACGCGGCTGTGGGAGGAGGAGGGGCACACCGTTATCATCATTACCCACGAAATGCGCATTGTCGCCAGATACGCACAACGCACGGTCGTCCTTGGCCAAGGGCGGGTTTTGTTGGATGGCCCCACACGCGTGGTGTTCGCCCAACCGGAAGTGCTGAAGCAGACATTCGTGGAGCCGCCTCAGATCACGCGCCTGGGCCAGGCGCTAGAGGCTAACGGCCTGCCGGACGATGCTCTGAGCGTGGACGAATTGTATAGGGCTTTTCGAGAACGGCTGCCGGCCTGACCAGCCCTTTTCAACGTGAGGACAGAATCCCGGCGACCTGTGAACTGAATACGCGTTCCAGGTTGTTCATACGCTGCGGCGCAGATTCAGCGTACAGGCCGATATTGCTTGTTCGGAGCTTGGCGGCGCTCACAGATTGCAGCATCCGGCAACCGGCCTCTACAGGGTCAATTACCGGCATTTCCGTTTGAGTTTGCAACTCATCGACAAAGGTCGTCAGCCCGGCGCAGCCGAGCAGCAGAACCTCCGCCCCGCGCCCGCGCAAGGCGCGCCCAGCCAGCGCCAGACGCTCGAGAGTTTCGGCGCGATCGCGTTCCAACTCCAGCACACGCAGTTCCAGCGGATGCGCGCCGGCATAGCGCGACTCCAGCCCGTACGTGCGTACCATGCTGTCCATCAACTCGACCGCGCGCCGCATGGCCACCAATATCCCAAACTTTGCACCCAGTAACAGCGCCAGAGACATGGCCGCCTCTGCGATACCAATCACCGGCATTTCGCAGTACTCTTTCAGGAGATAGAGGCCCGGATCACCGAAACAAGCCAACACGACGCC
>JBHHUI010000522.1:0-3017 GCA_046753805.1 Anaerolineales bacterium | reverse complement strand
TCCAGGATGTCCACCGGCTGCTCATGGTCGGCGCCATCGGGAATTCGCACTTCCTCGTGGTACGACCGATCGGTGTTCACTTCCCACACGTCATGCGCCTCGCCGTCGATCAGGTTGCGCACGGCCATCATTGCCGTCAGCATCGAATGGTCCTGGTTGTTGTACTTGTGGAGTCCATTGCGCCCCACCGTTTGGAAGTTTTCCAACTGGCGAAGCCACGTTTTGACAATCGCGAGCATTTGCCCGTAGCGAGCATCGTAGATGGGATAAGCCTTCTGTTGCCGGACAACCACACCGCCAACGACCGAGTCCGGTCGCAACAACCCGATCTGCGACATCTCTTTAATGCCGAGTTGGATCAATTCCTCGTCCTCAGCGCTCCATAAATCGTCGCCTTCGTCACAGAAATATTCCAACCCCAGACTCGTGCGCGCCGGGTCGGGTACCATGTGCGGGCTCCAGTTTTTAAAATTTTGGATGCGGCCGACGCGCACCTCCGGGCTGTGAATGTAAATCCAATTGTCATCGAAGAGATGTGGCTCGGCCACGATGAGCACGACCGTGAGGAAGTCGCGGTAGGCAAGCTGGTCGGCTGCCCGGCGCACTTCATCCGGCGGCGGCGGGTCAAACGCCCGGATAAGTTCGGACAACGGCATTGTCGAGATGACCCCAGCAGCTGCTAGCGTGCGTGTGCCATTTGAGTCGCGGACCTCCACGCTCCGCACGGTGCTGCCTTCGCGCAAAATCCGCACCGCAGCGGTCTCCATGCACACAGAATGGCCGCGTTCGCGCAGCAGGTCGGCCACACGTTCCCACATCATGCCGGGCCCGAGCGGGGGATAATGAAATTCCTCGATCAGCGTTTTGATCACTTCGCCGCGCGGTGGGAACAGCGCATTTCGAATTGCGGTCGGCAGCGAAAGCCCTTTGATCCTTTGGGCAGCCCACTCAGCGCGGATGTCGCTGCACGGAATGCCCCATACCTTCTCTGTGTACGTCTTGAAGAAGATTTCATACAGCCGCTTGCCGAACCGGTTCGACACCCACTGTTCAAAAGTGTCCTCCTGTTTGTACGGGAACAGTTGCGATTGCAGATAGCTCAACAGCACGCCGATACTTCGGACGACTCCCAGCCCAAACAGGGCGTTGAACGCTTTCAATGGGTAATGGAAAAACTTTCCGTCGTAGTAGATGCGCGATATGCGCGGCCGCAGTAGAAAATCTTCCGCCATCCACTCCAACCAGAGCGCCTCCACCTCTGCTACTTTGGTAAAGAACCGGTGGCCGCCAATGTCAAAATAATACCCGTCGTGGCGTTCGGTGCGCGCGATGCCGCCCACCAGGTGGTACTTCTCGACGACTGTCGTGGGCACGCCGCGTTTGGAAAGCTCCCAGGCGGCCGTCAGCCCGGCCGGCCCCGCGCCGATGACGACGTACGGGTGGCCCGACACTAGGAGTCTCCGAGCCGCAGGACGGCCATGAACGCGGACTGTGGGATTTCCACGTTGCCGACCATCTTCATGCGTTTCTTACCCTTCTTTTGCTTCTCCAGCAGCTTCTTCTTGCGCGTCACATCGCCGCCATAGCATTTGGCAAGCACGTCTTTGCGCAGCGCCTTCACATTGGCGCGCGAGATGATCCGGCCGCCGGCGGCGGCCTGGATGGGCACCGCAAATAGCTGGCGCGGGATTAGTTTCTTGAGCTTGCTGACCAGTTGCTGCCCTTTGTGGTAGGCGTCATCGCGGTGGACGATCATCGTCAGCGCGTCCACCGGCTGTCCATTGATCAGGATATTCAACCGCACAAGGTCTTCCGACCGGTAGCTGTCCACATGGTAGTCGAGCGACGCATACCCACGCGTGCGTGATTTGAGATTGTCATAAAAATCTACGATCAACTCGCTGAGCGGGATGTTGTACTCGAGCAAAACCCGCCCGGGCGCAGGATAGGATTGCTCCTGGAATTCGCCGCGCCGTTTCGTCACGAGATCCATCACGGTTCCGTAGAATTCTTCCGGCGTGAAGATTTGAATGCGCATCCAGGGTTCGCGGATTTCGGCGATCTCGCCTTCGTCGGGCAGTTCCGCCGGCGAATCGATGCGGATCGTCTCGCCGCTGTGGAGCAACACCTCGTATTCGACTGAGGGGGCCGTCGCGATCAGGTCCAGATCATATTCTCTTTCAAGGCGCTCCTGGATGATCTCCATATGGAACAGCCCGAGGAAACCGCAGCGAAAACCGAAATTGAGCGCCTGGGAGGTTTCCGGTTCGTAGACCAGCGACGCGTCATTAAGTTGCAGCTTTTCAAGTGCATCCTTCAAAGGCGCGTAATCGTCGTTCTCGACCGGATACAGACCCGCAAAGACCATGGGCTTGACCGCTTTGTAGCCCGCAAGCGGTTGCGCCGCTGGATTGGATTCGACCGTCAGGGTGTCGCCCACGCGGCATTGCTGCACGGTCTTTAACCCGGTGGCTACGTAGCCGACCTCCCCCACCGAAAGCCCATCGGAAGCGATGAGATCGGGAGAAAACACGCCCACCTCCACCGGCTCAAAGCGCGCGCCGGTGGCCATCGCCTGCATTCTCCCGCGCGTGGGCACGCTGCCCGCGAAAACTCGCACGTAGGCGATGACGCCCTTGTACGAATCGTAGTGCGAGTCGAAGATAAGCGCCTGCAAGGGCGTGTTGGGATCGCCGCGCGGCGGCGAGACGCGCGCCACCACAGCTTCGAGCACATCGCGCACGTTGGTGCCATCCTTGGCAGATATCTGCAGCACGTCTGATAGATCGCCGCCGAGCAGATCAACCAACTCCTGGGCGACCTCGTCCGGGCGCGCAGCCGGCAGGTCAATCTTGTTGATGACCGGGATGATCTCCAGATCGGCCTCGAGGGCCAGGTACAGATTCGCAAGCGTCTGCGCTTCGACGCCCTGCGTGGCGTCAACGATGAGCAGTGCGCCCTCGCACGACAATAGCGCGCGGCTGACCTCATAGGTGAAGTCCACATGGCCGGGGGTA
>JBHHUI010000521.1:0-3023 GCA_046753805.1 Anaerolineales bacterium | reverse complement strand
GGCCACGAACTGGTCCTGATCAAGGGCGGCGCCACGCAGGAATACAGCCGCGTAAACGCCGGCGAATAGCCAGCTGCGGTCGAGGAGGGAGCTATCACCGTGGATACACCAGTCGAATCACAACCACACGTGCAGGACGGAAATGGGGGGCCAGGCGGCTTCCGCAAGTTTCTCGGTCTCGTGCTCGCCGCCCTGTTGATCTTGGCGCTGCCCGTCGCGCTGCTTGCCTTTGACGTCTGGCGCGTCGTCTTCAACGCCGAGCGGGTCAAAGCGCTGGTGACGGACGAGGTCGTCAACTCCGATCTGGTGCCGGTGGCGCTCGAGTGGTTTTCCGACCGCCGCGCACAGCAGCGCGTCGAGACCGGCGAAGCCCTCACCGGTGTGGACGAGCCTGACATTGTGCTGCTCATGTCCTTCATGAACCGCAACGTCTGGCGCGATGTCAAGGCCGAATTGCTCACCGACGAGTTCCTGACGCACGTCACGTCTGTGGCAGTGGACGGCGCGTATGCCTGGATCGACTCCGACGACCGCGTGCCGCAGATTGCCTGGGACCTCGCACCGTTCATCGACCGGGTAGACAGCGACCACGGCGTCACCGCGATTGAGACCGCGTATGACCAGTTGCCGGAGTGTACCGAGGAGCAGATCAACGATTTTCTGGCCCGGCTGGACGCCGCCCCACCCGGCACGGCGGTACTCTACAACCTGTGCAAGTTTCCCGACCCGTGGCACGACGACCAGTTTAGCGACTACCTGAATGCACTATTCAAAGTGGTGGACAACGTACCGACGGAGTTCGCCCTGACGGACGAGTTGGCGAACGTGACGGACCGCGGCGGCGTCGGACCGGAGACAATCAAGCAGCAATTGCGCCTGATCCGCACGCTGGGGCGGTTTGCGTGGCTGGCGCCGACTGTGCTCGTGGTATTGCTGGCGGCGCTGCTCGTCCGTTCGCGCCGCACGCTGGGCCGCTGGCTCGGCATCCCATTGCTGGCCGGTGGGTTCCTGGCCGTGCTACCGGCGTTGGTGTACCGTCCGCTGATCACGAATGTGCTTGGCGGCGGCGTCCTCAGCGAGACGCCGGATGTCATTCGCGTCGAGGCGGTGCGCATCATCTTGCGGCTGGCCACAGAGATATTCCAACCCCTGCTCGTACAATCCATTGTTATCATTGTGGTCGCCATCGCGCTGCTGATTCCAGGATTCACTGGCAAAGGGAGTAAGACCGTTGAAGTCGCTTCCTAACCGATCTACGTTTCGCTTTCCATTTTCACATTCAGGTACCAGGGGTATCCATGTCCAAAGTCATGTTGATATTTAACCCGGCCGCCGACCGTGGCCGCTCGGGCCAGAAAGCGTCCGACCTGCGGGCCATCGTGGACAAGATGGGTGGTGCGGAGTGGGCCGCCACGGAGTACCCCGCGCACGCCGCCGAGTTGGCCGAACAGGCGGGCAAAGACAAATTCGACACCGTGGTCGCGCTGGGCGGCGACGGCACGGTGCACGAAATTGTCAACGGCCTGATGAAAGTCAAACCAAAGCGGCGTCCCAACCTGGGTGTGGTTCCCATCGGCTCTGGCAATGACTTTGCCTGGGCGACGGGCATCAACTTCAATCTGCAGCAGGCCATGGAACGCGTCTTCAATGGGACGCCTGCGCCCATAGATATCGGGTCCATCACAGATGGGTCCGGGCGGACCGAGTACTGGGACAATTCGTGCGGGATGCTCATCGTGGCCGCCATCAACATCCAGAGTCGGCGCATCACGCGCATCTACGGGTTCGCCATGTATCTGCTGGCAACCATTCGAGGCATCATCGAAAACTACGACGCAACCCATGTCAAGCTCACCGTGGACGGCAAGACGAGCGAACACGACCTGATCCTGTTCACAGTGGGCAACGGGCCGCGCGAGGGGGGGGGCTTTCTCACCAACCCCGACGCAAAGAACGACGACGGCATATTCAACTACTTCATGTCCGATCACATCTCCCGGCCAATGATGTTCCGGCTGCTGCCCGAAGTGATGCAGGGCCGGCAAGAACACTTTCCGTTTGTCACTTTCGGCAAGTGCCTGCAACTCGAGTTGGAAGCCGACCGCGCGATTCCGATTCACCTCGACGGCGAGCTATGGGCTCCGTACGAAGCCGACGTGCGCAAACTGGCAATTGAGATACACCCGGGCGCGCTTGGTGTAATCCGATAGAATCCAACATATGCTTTGCTCATGCTGCGCTGCCAACGTCAACAACCTGGACAGTACGTTCAGCGACAAGGAGGCGCGCCGATCCGCGCGCAAATACCTGCAGAAGGGCCTTGAGAAGCGCGCACACAAACTGATCGCGTACCTGCTGGCACATGCGGGCGAACCGCTGACAGTACTCGACATCGGCGGCGGAGCAGGCGCGGTACACCACGAACTGCTCCGGCGCGGCGTCGCCTCGACAGCCGTCGGCGTGGATGCGGCCTCGGCCTATTTGCAGGCGGCGCGAGCCAACGCGCGCAAGCTGGAGCTTGCAGGCCGCACGGAATACCATCACGCTGATTTCGCACTGCAGGCGGACGAGTTCGACGCAGCCGACGTGGTCGTCATGGACCGCGTGATCTGCTGCTATCCGCACTTGCAGCAATTGCTCGAGGCGGCGGCGACCCGGGCGAACAAGTTTCTTGCGTTGAGTTTTCCACGCGAGGAGTGGTGGGTGCGGCTGGGCTGGAAACTGGCCGACACAGCATTGACGCTATTCCGCAGCCAATATCACCCCTACCTGCACGCGCACGCGGCGATCCATACCGTAGCAGCGCAGGCCGGCCTGCAGCCGGTCCATTACGACCGCCACACCATCTGGCAGATTGCGGTGTTTGAGCGCATGTGATGATGGTGGCGCGACTGAAGGAGTCAAGAACATGTCAGACAAATCTTCATCCAAACACAACCAGCCTAGCGAACGCATTCCAGACGAGACGCGCGAACACTTGCGGGCCGCGCGCGCCGAAATGCGCAAGAGTTGGGAAACATTGT
>JBHHUI010000520.1:0-3031 GCA_046753805.1 Anaerolineales bacterium | reverse complement strand
ACTGGCCGCGTTATTGGCGATCTTATTCGATGGGTTGGCCGGCGTCGTGCAGGCCGGAGTGGGAATCTGGCAGTTTGGCCTGCGCGGCGTAGGGCCGGACCACTTCGAAATCCAGCCCGGTTTCTACCGAGCGTACGGCGCGTTCGAGCAACCCAATCCGTTCGGTGGATTCATGGGGATGGTGTGGCCGGTCGCGGCGGGACTTGCCATTGGCATTTGGCAATCGGCAGGCGGCCGGCGGCGGTCACGAATCAGCCATCCGCGAGCAGCTATCCGCAAGCAGCCGTCCGCAATCTCCAATCGCCGATCTCGAATTATCTCCCTTGCTCTCGCGTTTGTAGCCCTGCTCACCGGCCTCGCGCTCGTGCTCTCCTTCTCACGGGGGGCCTGGCTTGGGGCGGCGGCCGCTGCCGGAACGATGGTGGTGTTCTGGCCGCGCCGGAGACTGCTGGGTCTGACGCTGGGCGTGGCGGCGCTCGGTCTGGTCGTTGGGCTACTGCGCGCCGGCGCGCTGCCGGCCAGCGTCGCCGCCCGCTTCGACGCCATCGGCGAAGTGACGCAGGTGTTCTCGGCCCGCGACGTGCGCGGTGAGCAAATCGAGGAGGCCAACTTCAGTCTGCTCGAACGCATCGCGCACTGGCAAGCCGCCGTTGCAATGGCTGACGCCAATCCCTGGCTCGGAGTCGGCCTGGGGAATTGGGACGCCGCCTATCCTGATTTCAGTCTGATAAACTGGCGCGCGCCGCTCGGGCATGCCCACAACATTTACCTGAACGTGCTCGCGGAGACCGGTCTCGTTGGGCTGCTGGCATACGCAGCAATGTGGATCGCCATTGTGTGGGTTACGCTGCGGGCGTTGCGCGATTCGCGCGGCTGGCGGCGTGGGCTGGCGGTCGGCCTGCTCGGCGTGTGGGTGCACCTGGCCGTCCACCAGCTCGTGGATAACCTGTACGTCAACAACCTGCACCTGTACTTCGGAACTTTGCTCGGCGTGCTGGCGGCCATGGACAGCTCGCCCGCGCTGGATGACCCCGAAACGGTGCGATAATACCCCCTGAGAAGGAGACAATAACGGAGGAGCGTTAGCGCTTTCATATCGGCGTTGTATTTATGATTAGCACACTTCAGGAATTCAAGCGAAACAACCGCAAGGAAATTGAGCGTTTCCTTAAGTTTTCGGTGGTCGGATTTATTGGTTTCATCGTCGATACGGGTACGCTTAACCTGCTCGTCGGCGTAGTCGGGTTGGACACCAACACCCTGCGGCTGGTCGCCAAGACGATCTCGTTCACGCTGGCGCTGATCAGCAACTTTCTCTGGAACCGTTTCTGGACGTATCCGGATTCGCGTTCAAAGCCGATTCGGAAGCAGCTTGCGCAGTTCTTCATCGTCAACCTCGCCGGATTGGCGCTCAACCTGCTCATATTTGGTTTCACTGGCAATGCGCTCGTACCGCGCATGCAGGCCATGTTCGGGCCGGGTCCCGGCTTGCTCATTGGCACCAACCTCGCGCAGGTGTGCGCCGTAACTGTGGTACTCTTTTGGAACTTCTTCGTGAACCGAGTCTGGACTTACAACGATGTCTCCTGAAACCAAACAACGGGTCCTGATCGTGGACGATGATGTCGATCTGATCGACATGCTGCGCATCACGCTCACTAGCGCCGGGTTCGACGTAGTCGCCGCTCTGAGCGGTACCGAGGCGCTGGAATGGCTCGCAGACAACACCCCCGACGCCATCGTGCTCGACATCATGATGCCGGACATCGACGGGTTCGGCGTGCTGCGCTCCGTCCGCGCCGACGAACGCACGGGGCAAAAACCCGTCATCATGTTGTCCTCGCGCGTCGATCTCGCGGCCAAAGAGCAGAGTCAACGCGAGGGCGCCGATGCCTACTTCACCAAACCTACGCCGTTGATGAAGTTGATCGAGGAACTGCGCGAGCAAATGGAACGCCGAGGCACGGGCGAAATCGGCTAGGACTGCCCGGGCAAATACATCGCTGGTTTTTCACACTGCTCTAATCCAACGCCCCTTGTGTCTCGTTCCCACCCATGAGCGGTCGCCGCATCGGACTCGAAGTCACCGCGGCCGTCCGGCAGGGCGGTGGTATTGGCCGCTACGTGCGCGAGTTGTTGCGTGCGCTGGCGGCGACGGACACAACCCACCAGTACCGGCTCTTTTTTGCGGCGCAGCGCCCGCGGCCCCATCGGCTCCCCTCCCTGCCGGGCAATTTCAGCACCCGTAGCCTGCCGTTCCACGACATCTGGCTGGCGCGCATCTGGCACCGGCTGCAGGCGCCCATTCCAGTCGAACTCTTCACGGGCCGCGTAGACCTCTATCACTCGCCCGATTTCACGCTGCCCCCCGTGTGGCCGGGAACGCCGACCGTGCTTACCGTGCACGACCTGTCGTTTGTCCGCGACCCGGACTCGGCCGCACCCGGCCTGCGCAGCTATCTCAATACGGTGGTACCCCGTTCCGTCCGTCGCGCGACACATGTGGTGGCAGATTCAAAAGCCACCCTGGACGACCTGGTTGATCTGTACGGAACCCCATCTGAAAAGATCAGCGTGCTCTACGCGGGCGTCGGCGCGAACTTCCGGCCCATCGCCGCCGCCGGTCGGCGCGCCGCCGTCCGGCGGCGCTATGGCCTCGGCGACGCGCCTTTTGTTTTTAGTATCAGCACGCTGCAGCCGCGCAAGAACTACCTGCGGCTGGTGCAGGCCTTTGATGCGGCGCTGCGCGAAACTGATTTCAACCTCGTAATCGCGGGCGGCAAGGGTTGGATGTACGCCGACCTGTTCGAAGAAGTCGAGCGGCGGCGCTTGCAGCAGCGCGTGATCTTTCCCGGTTTTGTCGCCGACGGCGATCTGCCGGCGCTCTATTCCGCCGCCGACGCCATGGCGTATCCATCCCTGTACGAGGGATTTGGACTCCCGCTGTTGGAAGCGATGGCCTGTGGCACACCCGTGCTGGCTTCCACCGCTCCGTGCCTGCCGGAGGTGGCTGGCGACGCCGCCCTGCTCG
>JBHHUI010000519.1:0-3037 GCA_046753805.1 Anaerolineales bacterium | reverse complement strand
GCAAGTCGAGCTGACCTCGCCGGCCGGTACGACCGTGCGCGTGCTGTACGACGATCCGCGTCAGGTCGGCGCAGACCGCGTCGTGGATGCGGCTGCCGTGCACACGTTGTATGGCGGTCCGGCGTGTAGTGTGGACTTTGGCACCGCCACGACCTTCGACGCCATCTCGACCGAGGGTGATTATTTGGGTGGGGCGATCGCGCCCGGTATTGAAATCGCCGCTGCGGCGCTATTCCAACGCACAGCCAAATTGCCGCGCGTCGATCTGGTCCGCCCGCCGGCGGCCATCGGACGCAACTCGTCGCACTCGATGCAATCCGGCCTGTTGTTCGGCTATGTGAGTTTGGTGGAGGGTATGGTGGCGCGCTTCCGCGCCGAACTCGGACCTGAAATGAAGGTGATCGCCACGGGCGGGTTGGCCGAGGTTATCGCGCGCGAAACCAACGTGATCGAGATCATTGCGCCCTGGCTCACGCTGGACGGGCTGCGGATTGTGTGGGAACTCAATAACCAATGAGGCGTCGCTTTAAGGCGGCGGCGAGAAACGTACCCGGAGCCAGATTTAGCCTCCGTGTTGATCCGGATGCGACGTCTCTCCGGGCTGAAGCGCTTAGCCCACCGCTGCCAGCACCGCCTGCGCCGCCGCGTAATTCCGTGCGCCGCCTTTGATGATGGGCGACACGAGATAGGTGTTGTTGTGTCCGGCCGCACGCAGTTCGGCCAGCACCTGTAACGCGATATCCGTGCCGGCGCGACCGTTGTCCAGGTCGGTGCGCACCCAGCCCGGAATGTTGCTGAAGATAACACCGCCCTGCTCGAATATCTGCACGCCCCAGAATACCGGCTGCGATAAGGAGGCTCCGGCTGCGCCCTCATACGCAACGTGGAACGCCCCCACTTCGTCTGCGCTCCATACGGGCTGCGTGATGAAGAAATCAGCGCCGGCGGCAGCTTTCTTGTGGGTAAGCGCGGCCTCCTGCGCGACGCCTCGATTGAGATCGAGGGTCGCGCCTACGCAGAAGTTCGTGCGCTCGCGCAGTTTGAGGCCTTTGAAATCCCGGCCGCCGTTCATTTCGCCGATGGCATGGATCAATTGAGTTGGGGTGTAATCGCTGACATCCTTCACGCGCGCCTGGTCTTTCTCCGAGAAGCCGTCCCCTTTGACGACGACTACATTTTCGAGCCCGAGCATCTGCGCGCCGATCAAGTGGCTCTGCATCGCCAGCTTATTCAGGTCGCGAGTCGCAAGGTTGAAGACAATGTCGCTGCCGGCTTGCTGCTTGATCGCCGCGCCCAGCATGGCCGAATCGACGCGCGGCACGCGGCCCGGCAAATAAGCCACACTGATGAAATCGGCTGCGGCCAGCAGCCGCGCATCTTCGATGGCGTTGGGGCGCGCGCCGCGCGGCGGCGAAAAGTCGCAGATGATGACCGGCTCGGTTGGCCGTCTGGCAATTGTTTCGGTAACTTTCATGCAATCGCTCCCATTGACCCTGGTTTACAACGAATGTACAGTAGCATTCCAACATGGTCAATTCCCACCCGTGCGCCGAAAATCGAATCACGAAAGGGAAGTGATATGTCCAAGAAGCGAAAACGACCGGCCCAAAAAGTCTCGAAATGTGTGAATAGCGCCGCGCCACACAGCAAGCAGAAGCGCGCCGACCCTGACGAGCTGCGGGATGCCCAATCATCGCCGCACACAGATCGGCGCGGGCTGGGTTGGCTGAGGAACCGCGCGCGGTGAACGCGTCCGTCGCGTTGCTGCGAGATCGCGCGATACTGCTCGGCGTCACCGGCAGTATCGCCGTGTACAAGGCCGTCGACCTCGCCAGCAAGCTGACGCAGGCCGGCGCGCGCGTTGACGTGGTGATGACGGGCGCGGCCACAAAGTTCGTCACGCCGCTCACATTCCAGTCGGTCACTGGCCGGCAGGTGTACGCAGACTTGTGGGGGGACGACGCCCATGTGATCCATATTGGGCTGGCCGAAGCCGCCGACCTGCTCGTGATCGCGCCGTGCACGGCCGACACGATGGCGCGCATGGTGCAGGGCCGAGCGGACGACCTGCTGGCGCTCACCGCGCTGGCCGCCCGCTGTCCGCTCTTGCTCGCGCCGGCCATGGATGGCGGCATGTGGGAGAACGCTGCGACACAGGCCAACGTCGGCGTGCTGCGCGAGCGCGGCGTTCGCTTCGCGGGTCCGGCCGAAGGACGCCTGGCAAGCGGCCTTATTGGGGCGGGGCGTATGGCCGAGCCAGCGGAACTACTTGGGTACATCCGGCTGGTCCTGGCGAAGGGCGGCCCGTTGGCCGGGCGCAAAGTGGTCGTGACGGCGGGGGGCACGCAGGAAGCCCTCGATCCGGTGCGCTACATCTCGAACCACTCCTCCGGCAAACAAGGGTTTGCACTGGCGCAGGCGGCGCTCGACCGCGGCGCGCAGGTATCGGTCGTCACCGCGCCGGTCGCCCTCGAACCGCCCGTGGGCGCGGAGTTGCGACGCGTGCGTTCGGCCGCGGAGATGGCCGCCGCCGTGCACGAAGCTACGGCCGATGCGGATGTGCTTCTCATGGCCGCGGCCGTGGCGGATTTCCGTCCAGCACACGCGCGCGAGCAGAAGATCAAGCGCGCCGGCGACGGCATTCCACAGATCGATCTGGAACGCACGCCTGACATTCTGGCCGTGGTGAGTGAACAGCGCGCCCGGACAGGCAACCCCAAGGTGGTCGTCGGGTTCGCGGCCGAAAGTCAGAATCTCGCGGAGAACGCTCTCAAGAAGTTGCAGGCGAAAGGCCTGGCATTGATTGTCGCCAATGACATTACGGGCAGTGATGCCGGCTTCTTTGTCGATACGAACCGCGTGCTGTTGCTGGACGCTGGGGGAGGTCGGGAGCAGCTGCCGCTGCTATCCAAGACCGAAGTGGCCGAGATAGTTTGCGACCGGGTGGCGGCGCTGCTCGGCAGCGGTCAGGTTTCTTGAGGCGGAACCGGGCGCCCGCCCCGCGCCTGACCTAAATGCGCGGCGAGAATCCGCGCCC
>JBHHUI010000518.1:0-3056 GCA_046753805.1 Anaerolineales bacterium | reverse complement strand
GGGGCGTTGCGTGTGGACCTGCACCGACAAAGTGCGCCGGGTGATGGACGCCGGCGCGACGCGCATCGCCGCCTCGCTCGGTGCCGACGGCGTGGCCACCGACATCGCCCGCATCATTGATCACACGCTGCTCAAGCCGGACGCCACACCAGCCCAGATCGCCCAGCTCTGCTACGAGGCGCAGAAGTACGGGTTCGCGTCCGTCTGTATCAATCCGGCCTTCGTTGCGCTGGCCGCGCAATTGCTGGCCGGTTCGCCGGTGAAGGTCTGTACTGTGGTCGGTTTTCCGCTGGGGGCCACCAGCGCCGAAGCGAAGGTGGCCGAGACGGAGCAGGCTTTGGTCGACGGCGCCACGGAGATCGACATGGTGATCAACATCGGGGCGCTGAAGGCCGGCGACTACGAACTGGTCGAACGGGACATGGCGGCCGTCGTGCGCGCGGCCCATGCCCGGGGCGCGCTCGTCAAGGTGATCATCGAGGCGGCGTTGCTGACCGACGAGGAGAAGGTGAAGGCCTGCACGCTGGCCAAGACCGCAGGCGCGGATTACGTGAAAACATCCACCGGCTTCGGGCCGGGCGGCGCGACAACCAGCGACGTGGCCCTCATGCGCCGGACGGTCGGCGTGACGATGGGGGTCAAGGCGGCGGGCGGCATCGGCACGCTGGAGAAGGCACGCAAAATGGTCCACGCCGGTGCCACGCGCATCGGAGCCAGCGCCGGCGTGCGCATCGTGGCGCAGGGGACGTAGAACGAAGGGAGAAGGCGATGACCAACACAGCGATCTCGCGACAACTTGGCGAGCAAATTGCACAACTCCCGCTGGGGCTTCAACGAAAAGTCCTTGATTTTGCACAAGCGTTGGTGGTTTCTTCCCCCAAGGGAATCCCGGGAAAGCAACTGCTTCGCTTTGCAGGCACCATGGATCATGATGATATTCGTGCAATCGAACAAGCCATTGAAGCCGAGTGTGAGAAGGTCGAAGAGAATGAATGGTAGATTCCTCTTGGATACAAATGTGATCATCGCGCTTTTTGCCGGTGAAACCAGCCTTCGAAACCAGTTGGAGCAAGCAAAGGAAGTCTTTGTGCCCACGATTGCGCTAGGAGAACTCTGTTTTGGGGCCAAAAAATCCAGGCGAGCAGAAGAGAACCTGAAACGACTGGATGAATTTGCAATCAGTGCCTCTGTTCTTTCCTGCGACTTGGACACGGCAAGGACGTACGGCGCCATCAAGAACTCATTACGACAGGAGGGAAAACCCATTCCCGAGAATGACATTTGGATCGCGGCTATCGCAAGACAGTATGGGTTGACTCTGGTTACCCGAGACGCGCATTTTGACGGAATCGATGGGCTGGCAGCAGAAGCCTGGTAGTCCACGCTGGCGTGCGCATCGTAGCGCAGGGGACGTAGGAGAGAAGAGGACAAACCGGGCGTGTGTTGGACTATGGCCAGGGGAAATCCCGTGTCGCTTGAGATTCTTGAAGCCTCTCGCGGTGTGGCAGTACCAACCGGAATAGCGTATCAGATGGCCCGAATCGCTGCGTAAGATGTGTTGCCTTACCAGAGCGCGGGATCATCCAACGTGAAACATAAAACGCAACACGCAACACAGCAATCCAAAATCGCAACCCGAGGAACCTTATGCTCATCTGTCGAGTCGTTGGATCGGCGGTTTCGACCGTCAAAGATGAAAAGTTAAAAGGGCTGAAGCTGCTCATCGTCCGCGAGGTGACGGTGCGCAACCGGTTGGTGGGCAAGCCGCTGGTCGCCGTCGACTCGGTGGGGGCCGGCGAGGGCGAGCTCGTCTTCGTCGCCCAGGGCAGCTCCGCCCGCCAGACCCACCTGACCCAAAGCGCGCCGGTGGACGCCACGATCATGGCCATCGCCGACTCGCTGGAGGTGGGAGGCAAAGTCACGTACCGTAAAGGCTGAACGCAGGTTATGACATGGATTTCAAAAAGTACGTCTCAGGCCAACATACGCGATTGCGTGAGAATGCAGCATATATTGGATGAAAGCCCGGGGGCAGTGGTAGACTTCATCGCCCATTTGCTGAGTCCCAAAGTTGACGCGCGGATTTTTGAGATTGTGAGTTTCGCAATTTTGAAGGCATACATAGAAGAAATCGTAAAGCATAGCAAGATAGAGTTCAATATAATTGACCAGAAGGTGTAACATACGGGAAAAATGAGAAGGCGTAAAACGAAGAACTCCTAAAGGGATCGAAATCATGTCCGCAACGTTTGACAAGGACTTGCAGTCCATACAGGAGGCGCGACGGCTGGCGGTAGCCTGTCGCAACGCGCAACGCGAGTTTGCCCACTTCTCGCAGGAGGAGGTGGATCGCGTGGTGGCCGCCATGGCCGACGCCGGCTACCGGGCTGCCGAGCAGCTGGGCGTCATGGCTCACGACGAGACCGGCTATGGCGTGCCCAGCCACAAGAAACTGAAGAACGAATTCGCCAGCCGCACGGTGTGGAAATCGATCCGCGACGTGAAGACAGCCGGCGTCATCCGGCGCGACGACACGCGGGGCATCGTGGAGATCGGCTGGCCGGTGGGCGTCATCGTCGGATTGACGCCGAGTACGAACCCGACATCTACGATCCTGTACAAATCGCTGATCGCCCTCAAGGCACGCAACGGCATCGTCTTCGCGCCGCACCCCTCGGCCGTGAGATGCTCGCTGGAGACGACACGCATCATGGCCGAAGCAGCAGAGCGCGCCGGCGCGCCGGCCGGACTGGTCGCCTGCATGTCGCAAATCTCCCTGCCCGGCACGCACGAGCTGATGGGCCACTGGGCCGTGAATCTGCTCTTGGCCACCGGCGGCGCAGCGATGGTGAAGGCGGCGCACAGTGCAGGCAAGCCGGCCTATGGTGTGGGACCGGGCAACGTGCCGGTCTACGTGGACCGCAGCGCCGACATCCCGCAAGCCGCCTTCGACATCCTGAACAGCAAATCGTTCGATTGCAGCGTCATCTGCTCGTCGGAACAGGCCGTCGTGGCCGACCGCCCCATCGCCGCTCAACTTCGACGGGAGATGGAAC
>JBHHUI010000517.1:0-3067 GCA_046753805.1 Anaerolineales bacterium | reverse complement strand
ATGCTCACTTCGCGCCCGACCATCATCTCCGCAAGTTTGTTGCGGTCGGCTTCAGCCGGCGTCGTGGTGCCGATGACTTTTCCGCGCCGGATGACCGTGATGCGGTCGGCGACTTCCAACACCTCGCGTAATTTGTGGGTGATGAAGATGATCGATTTGCCCTGGTCGGTAAGCGACCGCATAATCTTGAACAGCTCGTCCGCTTCCTGTGGCGTGAGCACGGCCGTCGGCTCGTCGAGGATCAGAATGTCGGCATGGCGGTAGAGGAGCTTAATGATCTCGACGCGTTGCTGCACACCCACCGGCAAGTCCTTGATGTACGCGTCCGGCTCCACCTGCAAACCAAACTGCTCCGAGATTTCGCGCACGCGCGCGGCCGCCGCGCGTCGGTCGAGCACGCCGCCCCCGCGCGTGGCTTCTTCGCCGAGCATGACGTTCTCGGTAACAGTGAACACGGGCACGAGCATAAAGTGCTGGTGCACCATGCCGACTCCGGCCGCAATGGCATCGTTCGGCGACTGCACTTCGAGCCGCGCACCGCGCACGCGTACTTCGCCCTCGTCCGGGTCGTACAACCCGTACAGGATGTTCATTAACGTGGTTTTGCCCGCGCCGTTCTCGCCAAGGAGCGCGTGGATTTCGCCTTCTTCGAGCGTCAGATCGATATGGTCATTGGCAAGCACTCCGGGGAATCGTTTGGTGATGCCTTGGAGCTCGAGGACGGTAGCCATATTTCCTTATCAGTAAGGGGGCTGAGAGATTGGGAGGGCGAATTCTACCATGTGGGGGAGGGGTGGACAAACAGAGGACGGTCTTTATGACCTCCGAGGTTTGCCAAACCTTGGAGGTCTCGTGCTTTCACATTACACATCCTCCCCCGTGAGCGGGTCCACGCCGGTGCCTAGTTGCCCGGATTCCAGCCGCGCGAGGATGTCCTCGATGATACGCATTTCGGCGAGTGTGAGGCCGCCGGTAGATGTCGCTGCGAGGCCCATGGCGCCGTTGCTGTAACTGAACGGCAGCGGGCTGTCCGGCAAAGCGCCCGTCGCCAGTGTGTCGAGCACGGCCGCCAGGACAACGTCGGGGCGCAGGATCGGGCTTGGCAGCACCATTTCTGCGCCCGTCACGGCGCCGCTATCGAACAGTGCGACGAACTGGTCGCGTTCAGCGCCGACCACCCACATACCCGCAGCGGCTGCCGCGCGCTGGGCTGCATCTCCCGCGGGTCCGGGGGCTGCAAACAACACGTCCGCGCGAACGCGCTGTAGTCGTTCGACCGCCTCCTGTCCGCCCGCTGCGAGATCGTAGGCTTGCTCCTCCGTTGTCCAATACTCGCAGACGCCGCAGGTCAGGCGTACGCCGTGTATGAATCCGGCGGCGTAATTGCGTGCAATGAGACCTTCGTTCGGCGTGAGCGCGCCCACGATCTCGGTCTCGGTCGCAAGGCCTGCCATTGCCCCGGCGACGAAGCCAAGCTGGTCGTACCGTGTGCCGGGGCCGCCCAGTTGCACGTAATTGGCAGGCTGTGGCGCAGCGCCCTGCTGGTCAACCCCGACGAAGATCACATCGGGGAAATCGCGGGCGGCGCGCAACGTGTCGTCCGTGAATTCGTTTCCCGCCACGGCGACGACGTTGGCCCCACTGGATGCGTACCGGGCAAGCGCTGCGGGCGCATCGCGGGTCACACTGCGTTCGTATTCGAAACTCCCCTCGGCGGCCGCGGCAAGCGCGCCGGCATGTGACAGCGCACCGACGCTTGAGTCGCCCTCCGCGTTGTCGGCGGTGATCAGCACCACGCGGAACGCGGGCGCAGCGGTTGCGGTTGCAGTCGGCGTCTCGCTCGGCTCTATGGTCGGGGATGGCGGCGTCGAGGTGGGCCGGGGCGGGGCCGGGGAGGCGACGCTGCGGGTGGTCGCTGTCGCGGCGGGCTGCGGCGTCACAGCAGTCGGCGTCTCGACGACGACGCTGGCAATGCAACCTGCCAGAGTGAGGGCGGCCGCGCTGCCCAGCGTTACAAGTGCAAAGCCGACGCTGCCGCGCGCCGTGCGGCGGTTCGGATGTCGTTGCTGCATTATCTTGCCAGGACTCCGGGGAAGAGCGCTATTCTTCGGGTTCGGTGTGCTCGAACTGGGTATCGCCGTAGCTTAGCACGTCCCGTTGTTGTGCGCCGGCCTTCGGCGGACCCACGATCCCATCCTCTTCGAGAGCGTCGATCAAGCGCGCCGCGCGCGTGTAGCCGATTCGGAGCCGGCGTTGTAACAGGGAAATGGAGGCCTTGTGCAACTGCCGCACTACGGCCACCGCGTCGTCAAACAACACGTCGCGGTCTTTGTCTTTGACCAGGTCCTGCATTTCTTCCCACAGCGGAATCGGCTTGGGTTCAGCTGCCGGCGCTGCCGGTGTTGCTGCGGGTGCAGTGGGCGCCATAGCCGGTTCCACATAAGCGCCTTTCCAGTATTGGACGACCCGCTGCAATTCCGCCTCCGATACATACACGCCCTGCATGCGCAACGCCTGGGGCGCGTCGGGCGACTGGAACAGCATGTCGCCTCGGCCCAGCAGTCGTTCCGCTCCCGGTGAATCGAGGATTACGCGGCTATCGACAGCCGAGGCCACTGCAAACGAAATCCGCGCCGGAAAGTTGGCCTTAATGAGTCCCGTGACAACGTCCACCGATGGGCGCTGCGTGGAGATGATCACGTGGATGCCGGTCGCGCGCGCCATCTGCGCCAGGCGTGTAATCGTCTTCTCCGTTTCGTCAGGCGCGAGCATCATCAGGTCGGCCAGCTCATCGATCACCACGATAAGATAGGGTAGTTTCGCCTCGCCGCCGGCCACGGCGCGCCGGTTAAAATCCTGAATGTTGCGCGCGCCGGCGGAGGCGAATTTGGTGTAGCGCATGTCCATCTCGCGCGTCACCCATTTCAGGCTGGCGACAACTCGTTCGAGGTCCACGACGACGGGTGACAGCAAGTGCGGGATGCCGTTGTAATTGGTCAGCTCGACTCGCTTGGGATCGATCATGAGGAGCTTGAGTTCATCCGGCGTGTTGCGCAACAACAGGCAC
>JBHHUI010000516.1:0-3074 GCA_046753805.1 Anaerolineales bacterium | reverse complement strand
GTAGCGTCAACACGCCTCTGTGAATGTCGCGCAAATTACTCGTCGCGGGCACCCGCACCACCGGCAGGCCAGCGGCGCTGGCGATCTCGAGCGTGGAGATCGGCACGTCGCAGTTGACCACGACTGCGCCGACTCGCAGGTCTACAAACTGCCGCATTGCCCGGTCCCATCCGGGCTGGTCGCTGCGTTCGGCCGCAATGACGAGGTCGTCGCGTTCCAGCAATGCATCGCGGCGCAATGGCAGGCCGGCGATTACCGTCCACCGGATTTGACGGCTGAGCGGTTCGTCGCCGGCAACAAACTCAGACTTAGCCGGGAGGGAAAACCGGACGATATCCGCCAGCGATACAGAGACGGTATAGTCAGCCATGACATGTATTATAACGAAGAGCCGGGGACTTCAACAGTCCCCGGCTGCTCTGTTTGATTTGCAGAGATGTATGTAACGTGTAGCCGCTAACCAGCTCCCATTACGGCGCCGAGTGTATCGCACGCCGGGCAGCCGCCGCCGGGTCGGATCATGGCGTAACCCGCCTGCGGATCGTCGCCGAAAACGGTAATGTCCATGTTGAAGACGATCAGCAGGCGCACGCGCCCCTGCGATCTTGACAGCGAGGCCGCCTCGGCCAGGTATTGCGCCTGCTCGGCTAGCGTCAAATTGTACGGCGGCCGCCAGAGATACGCCTGCGGAATATAGCCCCATTCCTCGCCCGAAAGGTAGCCGAGTTCGGTAAAACACAGCGGTCGCTGACCGCCGGCCAGCGAATAATACGTGTTCACCATCGTCTGGTAGTAGCGCGTGTAGTGATTGGGGTTGCCGCGCGGGTCGCCGGACGACTGCGTCGGACTTACGATGCCTTCGTTGTAGTGAATGCCCAGACAGTCCGTGTAAGCCAACCCCCCGGCAGCCGCAAATCCGGCGATGAAGTGATTATCGTCGCAGCCGGCAGTGGAGCAACCCCCGAAAAAGCCGGTCGGCGCCGGCGCGCCCGAAATGACGAGCGTCCCCGGGTTGGCGGCCTTGATGGCCGGGTAGGCGTGCGCCATCAGATTCGCAAACGTGGCCGGCAGGATAATGCTCTGCCCGTCTCCACGAATAATGTTCTGCTCGTTCCAGACTTCGATGCCGTCCGCGCCGGCCGCGGCCAACTCGGCGGCAAACTGCGCGAAAGTCGGGAAGTTGGCGGCCGTGGCGTCGTCCAACGAGCTGCCGGTGATGCTGAGCAGCACCTTGAATCCGCGCGCGTGCGCCTCGTTGATCAACCCGACATGCGAGCTGGAAACATCCTGCGGCGCCCAGCGCACCTGCCGTTTCACCCAGGTCATGCCGGCGCGCTGCATCGCACTGACAGCCTCGTTGCCAAAGCCTTGCGCCTGCCCGCCCAGCTCGAAGCCGCCGGCAGAGGTGGACAGCGCCGGCGCCGTTACCACGCGGGTCACCGGCGTCGCGGTGGGCGCGGACGCCGTCTGCGCCTGTGTCGTGGTCGTCCCTGCATCGCTCGAAACCACCGGGAGCTGGTCCGGATTGCTGTTCAAGTCGGCCACCCAGCGCGAAATCCAGAGGTTGCCGGCGCCGGGTACCGCGATGCGGAGCCACGCGCTATCTGCGCTGCGGCCGTTGGCGAAGTAGGTCTCACCTTTGAAAAGCGAGGCAACGCGGCTATTACTAAAGCCGGGCCCGCTCCGCGCAAACGTGCTGTCCGCAGAAATGGTGAGCCGCAGGCTGGAGACCGTCCCCGCACTGGACTGCGTCGATTGTGTGGTCTGCGTAGACGCGGTTGAGGTGGCAGTCGTCGTCGAGGAGGATGCAGCCGGCGCGCCTGATCCGGCCGGCACAACCGACACGGACGACAGGCTCCCGATGATGCGCCCGACAGATTTGTGCACCCAGGCATCCTCGCCGGCCCCAGCAATGCGTATGCGCAGCCAGGCGCCGTCGTCGTTCTTGCCGGTGACTTGCACGGTCTGGTTTTCAAAGAGCGACGCCACCCGTTCGCCGCTCCAGGCCGGTGTTTTTCGAACGTACACGCTCGGAACCGTGATCTGGATCCACACCGAGGTCTGGGCCGCAGCCTCGCCCACCAGCACAACGCAAAACAAGAATACTGATACCAGTGCGGCGAGCGAGCGGCTTCGCAGTGTCATACGTCGTTCCTCCTGAGTTGTTGCAAATGACGGCCGGTTCGGAGCGCGGGGATTATACATGGCCGCACCCAAATTGTGGCAGGCCATGTCTTTGCGGATATAATCAGGCCATCGTTTGCAAAGCGGCTGCGTTTGATCAAACACAGCGCGCTTGCAGGAGGGTATCTGTTGCATATGGAAGGCGTTCGCGATCTGGCGATATTCGTACTGGTACTTGGCGGCTTGATTTTCTTTCACGAACTGGGTCACTTTCTAGCCGCAATCAAAGTGGGCATCCGAGTCAAAGAATTCGGTATCGGATTCCCCCCGCGTCTGGTCAAACTCGGCAACTGGCGGGGCACGGATTTCACCCTGAACTGGATTCCGTTCGGGGGCTATGTCCGCCCGATTGGCGAGGACGATCCACTGGTTGCCGGTGGTCTGGCAGCCGCACCCAAGCGACATCGCGTTTTCATGCTCGCAGCGGGCCCGGCCATGAATGTGGCCGTGGCGTTCGTGGTACTGGCGATCGGGTTTTCTACCGGCTGGCCGGATCAGGTTGTAATCACGGCGGTCGAACCGAGCACGCCCGCCGCCGGGGCCGGGTTGCAACCCGGCGACATCGTGTTGCGCGCCGACGAAGTCGCCATCCATACGCCGGCGGCGCTCATCGACATTACGCATGCCAGCCTCGGGCGCCCGGTGTACTTGCTCCTGGAACGTGACGGCGAGCGTATCGCTGCCACGGTCGAGCCGCGTACCGAATGGCCCGAGGGCCAGGGCCCGATGGGCATCGGACTGTCCTGGGATGTCGTCGCGTATCCAATCCACCGCGCCGCCGGACGCGCCGGCGAGGAGATCGTCGCGCAGGTGCGTGACATCGCACTACTGCCCGTGCGCCTGATTACGCAACAGGTTTTGCTATCGCAGATAATCTTGTGACCGGGAAT
>JBHHUI010000515.1:0-3079 GCA_046753805.1 Anaerolineales bacterium | reverse complement strand
GACTGCAGTATCGTGCGGGCGATCTCGGCCTGCTGGGTTGCATCCAGCACTTCCGGACGGTATTCGTCGATGACAAGCGGGACATCGACTGGCTCCAATTGTGAAAATGGACTGACGAGTTGGGCAATGGTCGTCGGCACGAGCACCGTCCGGCCATATTCACCCGGCGTCACGTATACATCCAACCCATCCACTTCGATTGTGGCCTCAACCGGCGGCCGGTCGATCTCGGCGGTGATCGCGTCCATGTATTGCGCCGCCAGATCGGGGTTGAATGTGAGTACCGGCGAAATGTTCTGGCCGGTGTACCAAGCCTGCCATTGGGCGACCAGATCGTCAACAAGGTTGCCGCTCCGCCCGTAGCCGAACGCGGCGTCCACAGTCGCATCCAATTCAAACTGCACGCCGAGCTGGCCCGGTGTGATCGTCCACGTGTTCGCTTCGTCCCGTAACGTGACCACGGGGGACTGCGCATACGTGATTTGCCGGCTGAGGATTTCGGCCGCTTGTGCGCGCGTGGCGCCGCCGAGGTCAGCGCCCCATACTTGCACGCCGGGATAAATTACATCGCCATAGGCGAGCTGCACAACGCCCACGCCGATGCCTACAGCGCTGGCCGCAATGACGCCAAGCGCCAGAATTCCGAGGCTGAATCGCAAGAAAGTATTCACGGGTTTTTCGTGGCCGGACGCGGCCTGAGCGCCCAATGCCGACACAATTATAGCAATCGCGGGCTATAAGTTGAGTGGGGAGCTTTACGAACCGCCCCGGTGATTTGCCTACTGCGCGCCGCCGGCTTCTAGCCACCGGCTGGCGAATTCCTGCAGATACCGGAACGCGAGGTCGGGGTCGTGGATGATGAGCACGTTTTCGTCGTTGCGCTCCTCTGCCGACCGGCTGAAATTGTAGGAACCGGTGATCACTGTTGCGCCATCCACAATGAAGACCTTGTGGTGCAGCTTGTACCGATTCCCGTCCTGGAGCACGTCGAGGCCCGCCGCCGAGAGCAGGTTCCACGACTGATCGGAGCCGGACGCGATCTGCTGTGTTTCGTACACACCGCGCACAGCAACGCCGGCGGCAGCCTTTTCTTTCAAAACCTGTGAAAAGTCCTCCCGCGTAAACGAGAATGCCATGAAGTAGATGCTCTGCTGCGCCGCCCGCAACTCCTGTAAGATTTGCTGGGCCACGCCATCATCCGGAGAAAAATAGTTTTCCACGTCCACGTCGTTGATGCGCAGGTGGGGATTGGGCGTGTCGGCCACAGACTGCGCGCCGAACAGGCGTCGGGTGAACATCTCCTCAAATTCCGCCGTGTAGTTCTCGGCCAACCGCGTTGCGTCGATGCGCAGGGCGTTGTTGTTGTTGCGCTCGGTGCCGGAGAACGTCAGGTTCCACGAACCGGTGAAGACCGTCGCGCCGTCAATCACCACGAACTTGTGGTGCATGAGCCCGTAGCTCTGGTCGTCCACCACAGAGATACCGGCCGCCAGCAGCTGCTGCACCGTGTCGCGGTCCATGTTGTCGGTCTCGGTCACAACCCGCACACGGGTTCCGCGCGCAGCCGCCATCACGAGCGCGTCGGCGATGGGTTGCAGGCCAATGTCGTACGCCGCGAGATCAACCGAGCGTCCCGCGTTCAGGATGGCACTGGCCAAGACATCATCGAGTCGGTCGGCTTTGGCGTCCTGCGCCTCCACGGGGGTGAAGTACAGTTGATACCACCCCGCCCCGCCGGATACGGTCTCCGAAACCGGCGCGGGCGTCAGGTCTACCAGCCCGCTTTCGG
Source organism: Anaerolineales bacterium (assembly GCA_046753805.1). Classification (GTDB taxonomy): domain Bacteria; phylum Chloroflexota; class Anaerolineae; order Anaerolineales; family JBHHUI01; genus JBHHUI01. Next base: position 1,290 of record JBHHUI010000515.1, on the reverse strand, counting down.
CGACGCGCTGAAACAGGTACACGCCCACGACCATGATGAACATGACGACCAACCCGCCAACGGTTGTGGAAGTGCGGCGGGATCGCCTGCGTCTGCGCCGGCGGCGCGTCATTGTGCTGCCCCTTCCAGTTCGATGCCGAAGTGCTCGCGCAGCTAGTCACGCCGGGCGGTTGCGCCCGTGTAAGGCTGTTCCGTTTTGTGACCTGCTGCATTCACGCGTGCGACGATTGTATGGTGGGTCCGGGCGAAAGACAATGTGGCGGATGGGCGTAGGCAACCCCAGGGTAATGTTGATCTCCCCATACCCGGTGGTATGATTTCAGCGTGCTCCCCACCCTCGGCCAGCTCGGTCCCATTACGCTGTACACATACACAGTGCTGCTTGATCTCGGCGTTATCGCCACGCTTGCCTGGCTGTGGTGGCAGGCCCGCCGGTCACAGGCCGACGCGCGCATGTGGTTCGACGCCGGCTTGTGGGCCGTCATTGGCGGCATCATGGGGGCGCGATTCGGCTACGTGATCGCCAATTGGACGTATTACGGCGCGCAGATTGGCGAGGCGTTGGCCATTTGGACCGGCGGACTGGCCGCGCCGGGCGCTATGGCAGGCGCGATTGGCGGGTTGGCCATCTACAGTTGGCGCAGGCGCGCGCCGTTCGGCCCTATTTTCGACGCGCTCGCACTCCCCGGCCTGCTCGTGGCCGCCCTCGGTTGGGCCGGTTGCGCCGCCGCCGGGTGCGCTGCCGGTCTGGAAGTGCTCCCGGGGCAGGTGCCGTTTGCCGTCTACTGGCCGGACATTTACGGGATCGATGCGTTGCGCTGGCCGGCGCAGCTGCTCGGCGCTGGGTTCAGCTTGCTCGCACTGGGCGCGCTGGCGGCCATGCCGCGTCGGGACTGGCCGGTCGGCCGCGCCGGGCTGGCATCGCTGGCGTTGATCGCCCTGTCCGCCTTCCTGGTGGGATGGATTCGGGGCGACGAAATGCCCGCTTTCGGCGTCTGGCGTCTGGACGTCATCGCCTACGGGCTTACGTTTGTCCTGTCGATCACGGTCGGCTTTGTCCTGTGGGCGCTCCAGCCGCCCGCGACCGAATCAGTTGAAGCGGCTCAATCAACATCGGAACAATGACACCCAAACCGCTCGCCAAACTTACCGTCGGCCTGGCCCAGATCGACACCAAACTGGGCGATGTCGCGGACAATCTGGAAAAGCACCTGGACTACGCCCACCGGGCCGCCGAGAGCGACGTGGACCTGCTGTGCTTTCCCGAGTTGTCGCTGACCGGCTACGTGT
>JBHHUI010000514.1:0-3092 GCA_046753805.1 Anaerolineales bacterium | reverse complement strand
CACAGCATATCCTGCTTTCTCTGTGTCCGGGCGTCCTTGCGTCAAATCGGGGATTAACCAGTCCCGAACTGGCGGTCGCCGGCGTCGCCGAGGCCCGGCACGATGAAGCCGATGTCGTTCAGATGGCTATCGATCGCGCCGATATAAATTGGCACGTCGGGATGTTCGTGCTGCATGCGCTCGATCCCCTCCGGAGCTGCAATCAGTCCGATGTACTTGATGCGGAGGACGCCCCATTTCTTGAGAATATCAATCGTAGCAGTGGCCGAACCACCCGTGGCGAGCATCGGGTCTAGTACGAGGCAGACCTGCACGGTCGGGTCTACCGGGAGCTTGTTGTAGTAGTGTACCGGTTGCAGCGTTTCCTCGTCGCGGTACAGCCCGATATGCCACACCTCCGCGCCCGGCATCATCTCCCAGATACCCTCCACCATGCCGATACCCGCTCGCAGGATCGGCACCAGGCCGATCTTCTCCTTAAGCTCCCGACCTACAGCCTCGCCCATCGACGTTTTCACGGTCTTTGGGTGCGTCGCGAGGTCGGCGGTGGCGTCGTACGCCAGCAGAATGCTCATCTCGTGGACGAGTTCGCGGAACTTCTTGGGTTTCGTTGCGACATCGCGCAGGAGCGCCAGCTTGTGGGCGACGAGCGGGTGGGTCGACTCGTATACGTTGGACATGGTAGGCTCCTCACTTCGTTACAAGGTGATCAGGCGACCGGCGTCGCCGTGTCATCTTTGAGCAACGCCATTATAATGCCCCCATGAATTCAGACTCCGATCGCGTTATCTCCGGCAAAGCCCGGCCCGAAGAGCGCGCCGATGCCGCCATGCGGCCGAAGATGCTGGCGGAGATGATCGGTCAGGACCGCGTCAAAGAAAACCTGCAGATTCTCATCGACGCTGCGCGCGCCCGCAATGAAGCCCTCGACCATGTGCTGCTCTACGGACCGCCCGGACTGGGCAAGACGACGCTCGCTCACGTGATCGCCAACGAGATGGGAGTCAACATCAAGGTGACCGCCGGGCCCGTCATCGAGCGGCAGGGTGATCTGGCCGCGATCCTCACGAACTTGAAGCAGGGCGATGTGCTGTTCATCGACGAAGTGCACCGGCTTGGGCGTGCGGTGGAGGAAGTGCTTTATCCCGCCATGGAAGATTACGCGCTCGACATCGTCATCGGCAAAGGCCCGAGCGCGCGCAGCATCCGTCTGAAGTTGCCCCACTTCACCGCCATCGGCGCGACCACGCGGCTGGCCCTGATCACGGCCCCGCTGCGGGCGCGATTCGGCGCTGTATTCCGCCTGGACTTTTACGATCTGGATGCGATGCAGACGATCGTGACGCGTGGCGCCCGGCTGTTGCAGGTGGTCATTGACGAGGCCGGCGCAGCCGAAATCGCCCGGCGTGCGCGGGGCACGCCGCGCGTGGCGCTGCGCCTGCTCAAACGCGTGCGCGATTTCGCGCAGGTACGCGCCGACGGGGCAATCACGCAAACCGTCTCGGAAGATGCGCTGGCATTGCTCGACGTGGACGAACTCGGGCTGGACGAGGTGGACCGGCGGGTGCTGCGCGCGATCATCGAGAAGTTCAACGGCGGCCCGGTCGGGTTGGACACAATCGCGGCTTCCATCAGCGAAGAAGCCGATACGATCATGGATGTTTACGAGCCGTACTTGCTGCAGCTTGGTTTTCTCGATCGCACCTCGCGCGGGCGCACGGCCACGCGCCGCGCGTACGAGCACCTGGGTTTGGAATACCCCATCGATACGAACCAGCCACGCTTACTGTAGCGCGCTGCACAATTGAAGACTTCCGATTTTGACTACGAACTGCCGGACGAACTGATTGCGCAGACGCCGGTCGAGCCGCGCGATGCGTCGCGCTTGCTCGTGCTGGACCGGAAGACGGGCGCCGTCACCCACGCCCGGTTTCGCGCCCTCGCTGCGTATCTCCGTCCCGGAGACGTTCTCGTCTTCAACGACACACGCGTGATCCCGGCGCGTCTGTACGCCCGCAAGCCGACGGGAGGGCGGGTGGAGTTGCTCCTTCTGAACCGGCGCGGACCGCGCACGTGGGAGGCGTTGGTCGGCGGGCGCGGCGTAAGGGCCAGCGTGCGGCTTGCCGTCGAGGCGGGCGCGTTGGATGTGCATGCCACAGTCGTCGAAGAGCTCTCGGGCGCGCGCCGCCTTGTCCGGTTTTCGCAGCCGGTTTCCCCATTGCTGGACAGCCTTGGGCGCGTGCCGTTGCCGCCCTACATCCATGCCGAATTGGCCGACCCCGAGCGATACCAGACCGTGTATGCGCGTGTGCGCGGTTCAGCCGCAGCTCCGACAGCCGGGCTGCACTTCACTTCCGAACTAATGGAAGAACTCCAGTCCCGGAACATTGGAACGGTGTTCGTAACCCTGCATGTCGGGCTGGACACGTTTGCGCCTGTGACCGCAACACACATCGCCGACCATGTGATTCACACCGAGTGGTGCTGCATCGATGCGCAGGCGGCGGAGCAGTTGCGTGCAGTAGCCGCAGCGGGCGGTCGCCTCGTGGCTGTTGGGACGACGACTGTGCGTGTGCTCGAGTCGGCTGCCCGCGCGGGCGGCGGCTTGCGGGCCTACGCGGGGCGCACGGACCTGTTCATCACGCCCGGCTTTCGGTTTCGAGCTGTGGACGCCATGATCACCAACTTCCACCTGCCGCGCTCGACGTTGCTGATGATGGTATCGGCGTTTGCCGAGCCGCAGGGCCGCGAGAAGGTGCTGCGCGCCTATGCGGTTGCCAGGGAAGCGCGCTACCGTTTCTACAGTTTTGGCGATGCGATGCTCATCCGGTAGGCGGTCTTGTAGGCCTCGGATGTCTTTTCCAGCCGGTTGTTGTTGATTGTGTTCAGGCGAACGCAATGTCGCTGCGGGCGAGCGTCGTTTCGTAGGCCTCGATAAAGTGCAGCGGAGAGGCGTAGCGGTCTTGCGGGTTGCGGGCGAGGCCTTTTGCCAGCACGTCCGCAATATCGCCGCCGAGGTCGGCCCGATAGGTGAGCAGCGGTTCGGGCGGCTCTGTCAAAACCTTCATCGTAATCGCTGCCCAGTTCTTGCC
>JBHHUI010000513.1:0-3096 GCA_046753805.1 Anaerolineales bacterium | reverse complement strand
GATACGGGCGATGTCATATCCCCCATATTTCTGGAGTGAGAAGGATGGAGAGAGGCTTTCAACGCAAGTCAAGGTGTTAAGCCTCCGAAACAGCATGGAAGCTACCAGCGTTGCGGCGCTTATGAACAGCAGCCTCTTTTATTGGTGGTTCATTACATTGTCGGATTGTAGGCACCTCAACATGCGCGAAGTAGAACGCTTCCCGGTCAACTTGGCCGCCATGGCAACCGAAACGGCTAAGAACCTCCATCAAATATGTGACAGTCTGATGAAGAGCTACCAGCAGAATTCTGTTCGTAAGAGTGCGACCTACCGGACCACCGGTTCCATAGCATATGATGAGTATTATCCCGGAATGTCAAAGTCAATAATCGATGAAATTGATTTGACCATAGCACGTCACTATGATTTCTCTGACCAGATAACTGATCACCTTATCAATTTCGACATTAAGTTCCGCATGGGCGCGGCGTTGTTTGCGGAGGATGAGCACAAGTGAAAACACCGCAGCCCGGAGCCACGTGGTTTTTTGTGGACGAGTCAGGCGACCCGACCTTCTACGATAAGCGCGGCAATTTAATCGTCGGGCAGGAGGGCTGTTCACCCATCCTGCTCCTCGGGTTGATTGAAACGCAGTCGCCACAGCCCATGCGCGAAGCAGTACTCGACTTACAACGACAGATCGTCAACGATCCATACTTTCGGGATTTTCCGTCAATTCAAAAAACAGCCGCCGCTTTCCACGCGAAAGATGATTTGAGGGAAGTGCGCTATTTGTTCTACCGTCTGATCGCCACGCTCGACTTCAAGGCACAGTTCATCGTGGCTCGAAAAATCGAGCGCGTGTTTCGGAATAGTTTTCAGGCAAGAGAAACCCACTTCTACGACCATCTGGTGTCCCGTTTGTTTCAAAATCTACTTCACCGCTACCAGCACAATTTCATCTACTTCTCCAAGCGCGGGTCGCGGGCGCGCCAAATCCCGCTGCTGACGTCGATTCAGCAAGCTGTCGTCAGATTCGAACAAAAGTGGAACCGGCCGGTGACAACCGGCGTTGACGTGCAGGCGCAGACCCCGCAAGGCGAACCCTGCCTGAGCGTGATCGACTACATGAACTGGGCCGTGTACAGGGCATTTACGCGCGGCGAGATGCAGTATTACCGCACTGTCGAACATAAAGTCAGCTTACTGGTAGACCTGTACGACACCGCGAACTATCCCGCCAACTGGTACAAGAAGCGTAACCCATTTGACGTTAAAAAGATCACCCCTCTGTAGCTAGGCCCGGTTACCGGACGCACGGCATGCAAAGCCGACTTTCGCACACAGAGGAGTGACTTCGGTCAAGAAACCCCATCTGACCTACATCAGAATCTGACGCGTGACGTCAGACTTCGGGCAGACAGGGTTTTGTTCTGTGGCTTCAATTTACTGGAAATCAATTCCCTTGTCAAGATTTCAGACAGATTTCCGCGAAATCGGCGACTTCAGGACTGTGCAAACCATCGCCCGGCGCGAGCTGCTTGGCCCAATCGCAGCGCCTGCAGCCTCGCCGCCCGTTGTTCCGGAGCGATTAACCGTTCAGGGCGACCAGCGCATCTGGGACGACCGCAGGCCCGGACGGACCCTGGCGCTGTTCTGTTCGACCAAAGTCCCTGCGAGCCTCCTGCTCCAACTGCACGACCTGGCGCAGCGCTGGCGACACTCGGACCGACTCGTCGTGAGCGGCTTCCACGCGCCGGCCGAGCGCGAGTGCCTGCAGGTGCTGCTGCGCGGGCCGGCGTCGGTGATCTGGTGCCCGGCGCGCGGGCTGGCGCGCATGCGCTTGAAGGCGGACCACCGGGCGGCGTTGGAAGCCGGGCGGCTGCTCATCCTGTCTCCGTTTTCCGATTCCGTGCGCCGCGCCACCGTCGCAACGGCTGCGCAGCGCAACCGCTTCGTCGCGGCCCTCGCGGACACGGTGCTGATAGCGCACGCGCAGGCGGGGAGCAAAACCGAGGCGCTGGCGCAGGAAGCATTGCGCTGGGGGAAACCGCTGTACACGCTGCCGAGCGAGTACAACTCAAATCTGATCGCGCTTGGCGCAAGTGGTTACGCGGAGCGGGAGGGTGCATGACGAACGTTGTCGAACCGCGCGAGGCTGTCACCCGGGCGCTTGCCCAGCTCGGGCGTGGCATCAAACAGTCGGTCATAAGACCGATGTATGAATCCGACATCCAGGCCTATCTCTATCACCAGCTTGTTTTGACAGGACTTGATGTGTCGCAAATATGGGTTGAAACCCAGGTATGCAGGGTGAATACGGTGTCGTCGCGGCGCAGATTCGATCTCGTCATTGGCCCGTTGTCTGAAGCACAAACCTGTGTCGAGCCTGAAGTCGTACTGCAGCTCAAATACTTCTCCTGGACCTTCAGCGAGCCACAGTGCCGCCGACGCATGAAGGGCATTCTGGGTTCAGATTTTCCATCGCTTGGCAGCGTGCGCGAGAACTGGGATGTTCCCTGCTTTGAAATCCTGGTGGACATGAAACACGTCGCCCAAGGACTGCGCGGATTTCTTGATCACATCTGGTATGGAACGCCGGGCTGGCAGGTCGTGAAGAAGGCGGGAGAGGACGTCGGCGCCGGTGTAGTGTGGATATCGCCCAAACACGCGAGCGATGATGCGCTGGAATTACTCGTCGGAAGTCTTTAGTTTTATTGACAAAACGCACTTATAATTTCTTCTCCAGATGGTACTCAGCGTACGGGCGATTCGCCGGGTAATGCCGACGATCGGATGCGCTGGGCGGACGACGGCGGCGAAGCACCGAAATTCTCCAATTCACAGGCGCGTGCGTTTACTTCTACCGTCAGAGCCCAGCTACTGCGTCGATACGGAGACGATTTGCCGAAGCGTGTAGACCGCGCCTATCGTCAGTGGAATCGCATTGTCCGGGACAGCATTCGTTCTGAAACCGCATTGCGATTCACGGTGGGAGACGACAGCGTTGCCGTGCCTATCGAAGTCGTCGATGGTATGCCCGGACCATTTGTCAGTCACATGGGTGACCTTGAATCCGGCATCCTGTGGGAATTGATTCTCAATAAGGCGCTG
>JBHHUI010000512.1:0-3108 GCA_046753805.1 Anaerolineales bacterium | reverse complement strand
GGATCAGTTCGCCCGGCGTTTCGGCCGATTCGCTCGACAACCCGCCCGTCAACAAGTGTGTTCCATCCGCGTTGAAGTCCACCGCGCGCACCGTGCTTGAGTGTCCCTCTAGTTGTCGCAGTTGTTGGTACGTCTGCATGTCCCACAGAATGACCCGGCTGTCAACCGAGATCGAGACCGCGATATCGCCGCCCGGGCTCACAAGCACGCCGTTGACTGGATAATCGTGCGCGCGAGTGCTGGCCAGCAATGTGCCCGATTCCGGATCGAAGAACGCCACCGTGCCGTCGGTAAGGCCGGCCACGGCAACCGAGCCGTCGCGACTGAGGTCCACGCTGCGGACTTCTTCGCCTTCGCTTCCGACCATGGCCGCCAGGTCAAAATAAGCGCGCACACCCGGCGCATACGCTGCCTCCAACAGCGTGCGCTGCGAAAGCGGCGGCGGGTCGTCGACGCTGTTGGCGGCCTGTGCGATCACAAGCGCCGTGGCGGTGTCCAGATCGTTCAGCGCCTCCTGCGCGATGGCGGACAGGCTCAGGCTGTACGCCTCCAGCGCCGCGCGCTCGTCGCGGACGGACTCGCGCCACGAGACGCCGGCCACGATGGCAAGCGCTACGGCTAACGCGAGGCCAGCCGTCAGCCCGAAGATCGTGCGGCGGCGGCGGCGGTCGCGCGCGGACTGCCGGGCTTGCTGCAGCTCGGCGCTGGCGCGGATGTAGGCGCGCTCGTCGGACGAAAGTTCGTCGCCCCGCTCAGCGAGCCAGCCCTGCGCCTCCGCCAGCGGCACGCCGCGCAGCAATGCGCCTTCGTCGTACGTGCTGGCCTCCCACTGGCGCAGCGCCGCCCGCAGTCGCTCCTGCCAGGCGCGGAACGTGCGGTCGGCCTCCATCCAGCCGCGCAGGCGGTCCCAGTTTCGGATGAGCGCTTCGTGCGCCACTTCGGCCACTTCCTGCCCGGCGGCGTTGCGTCCCGTGACCACGAGCCGGGAATCGGCGAGCTGTCGCGCCAGCAGCCAGTCGTCGCCGAGTTCGTCGCGCGTGGCCACACGCCGCGTGTCCTCGGTTTGCTCACCGGGCTGCACGAGCTGCACGAATACCTGCCGCGCCCGTGCCCGCGTGTCGGCGTCCATCGCGGCGTAGACGTCCTCCGCATGGCGTGCCAGTGCGCCCTCCACGCGGCCGGTCGCCTCGTAGCTGTCGTGCGTCAGCTTGCGGCGCGCCTGGCGCTCCCAGAGCTGCGCCAGCGCGAATTCGAGCAGCGGCAGGTTGCCCGGTTCCTGGCCCACGTCGTCGAGGATGCGCTCCACCAATCCGGGCTCGAACGTCACGCCCAGCGTCGCAGCCGGTTGCACGATGGCGCGGCCCAGCTCCTCGCGCGTCATCGGGCCCAGCTTGACGTCGGCGCGCTGCAGCGCGTCGGCCAGCGGCCGGTATGCCAGTGCGCGGCCCATGAAGTCGGCGCGCAGGGTGATCACACAGCGGAATCGGGAATCAGGACGGTCGCGCGCCCATTCGACCGCACCGAGCAAGGCGTCGAGGAACTCCCGCCGCGCGGGACGGCCCGGGACGAGCGTGTACAGCTCTTCGAATTGGTCGGCGACGAGGAGCAATGGTGGGGCTGAATCGCCATTGGCGCGCTGCGCGAGGACATCCACCAGCGACGCGTCGGCCCGAGCAGAAGCACCCGTTCCGTTCAGCGCCGCTGTCAGCGCCCGCAGCGGCTGTGCGCCCGGTCGAAACGTGATCACTTGCCAACCATCGCTGGACTGCAATTGCGGCAGCAGCCCGGCGAACACGACGGACGATTTGCCGCTCCCGGACGGGCCGACCACGGCCGTAAGCGGGTGCTCGCGCACGGCCTCGAGCAGGTGGGCGACGAATGTTTCGCGGCCGAAGAAGTAGCGCGCGTCTTCGGGCCGGAACGCGTATAGCCCGCGGTACGGGCTGCGCGTCGGCGGCGGCGACCAGTCTTCACCCGCCAGCTGTGCGTACAACGCCTGTGTCTCTTCCGAAGGCTCAAGGCCCAGGTCGAGTTCGAGGCGGGCGGCGCAGCGCGCGTAGGCAGTGGCAATACCGGCTGCGTCGCCCAGCGCGGCATACGCCCGCATCAGCGCGCGAAAGGCCGGCTCAGGTGCGTGGTTCAGCGCGATCCAGCACTCACCCCATTCCAGCACCTCCTGCCAGCGCCCGTCCGCTTCGAGCCGCCGGATTAGTGTGCGCACCCGCTCATCGAAAAGCCCCTGCAGGCGTTCGCGCTCCGGCGCGACCCAATCGTCATAGAAATCGGGGAGCAGCGGCCCGCCGAAAGCGGACACGCCGTCGATCAGATCAGGCAGCGGGCTGTCCGCCGACACACTTGTCAACCGGTCTACGTCCAGCGTGTAGGCGACGTCCGGGTTGAGCCCGATTGCAATCTTGTCTGCGACGAAGAGTTCATCGCCCACGGCCTTGCGCAGCCGCCAGAGCGTCTGGCGCAGGTTGGCGCGCGCGTTGCGGTCGGTGGCGTCGGGCCAGAGCAAGCCGCCGAGGCGCTCGCGGCGCGTCTTCGTATGCGGATGCAGGAGGAGATAGGCCAACAGGGCTTGAGCGGGGCGCGATAACAGCTCGACGGGTTCCCCCTCGCGCTCGATCACGAACTGCCCGAGGAGTTTGACAGCCAACATCACGTGTCACCTCAATCGTGGGCCTGCGAAATTGATGATCGCAAATACGGAGAAATATGGTTTGTATTGAGAGTATAGCATCTGCATGAGAGGGTAACAACATGAGTGTGGGAGTGTTTCCTTCTTGGGGCAGGGTACAACTCCCGCACCTCGGAGGTCTTCCATTCCGGCGAATGCCGCCGCGTAGGGCGATGCGGCCCGAAAAGCGATCTCGTGTCGTGAAACCACTGAAACCGCCCCCAATTTCCAGATTTAACTCGAAAAATACGCTCGATTAACGGTAGCGCCCACAGTGGGGAGACGCTCCCTTGCTACGCTGTGCGTGACAAATCGGGCCGGACATCCAGCCCGGCGAAGCAAAAAGGAGAAGACAATGAGCGTTTACACAAACACCTACCGGGCGGCCAAAGCACGACAGGCACAGAACTGGCGCGACGCACAGCCAC
>JBHHUI010000511.1:0-3109 GCA_046753805.1 Anaerolineales bacterium | reverse complement strand
GAGCGTCGCAAACTCGGCGAAGCGCAGCGGCAGCTCGCGGTACGAGTGCCTACCCATCTCGCGGTAGAGCGTCATGTGACTGGGGCAGTTCATCGGCTTGAGGCGGTAGGCTACGTTCTCGTCGACCATCGGCGGGAACATGGCGTCGGCGTAGTTCTCGTAGTGACCAGATTTGCGGTACAGGTCTTCCTTCACCATGTGGCCGGTCCAGACGTGCTCATACCCGTAGCGAGTCTGCACGTCGCGCACGTAGCCCTCCATCAGGTGGCGCACGATCTCACCGCGCGGCGTAAAGAGGGGAATGCCGGGGCCGATGTCGTCGGAGAAGTAGAACAGGCCCAACTCCTTGCCCAGTTTGCGATGGTCGCGCTTTTTCGCCTCTTCGAGCTGCCAGAGATGCCGTTCGAGTTCATCCGGTGTATGCCAGGCCGTGCCGTAGATGCGTTGCAACATGGCATTTCGCTCGTCGCCGCGCCAATAGGCGCCCGCCAGGTTCATGAGCTTGAAGGAAGCCGGGTTGATCTTGCCGGTGCTTTCTACATGCGGTCCGCGGCAGAGGTCGGTGAACGTGTCGTGCGTATACACGGAAATCTCCGGCTTCTCCTGCAGCGGCTCGCCGTACTCGTCGAAACCGCCCTGCTCCAGCCCGTCGATCAGCTCCAGCTTGTAGGTCTGTCCGGCAAACAGCGCCCGCGCCTCGTCCGCCGAGACGACCCTGCGCTCGAAGGGGTGGTCGCCCTCCATGATCGCGCGCAGGCGCGCTTCGATGGCGTCAAAGTCATCGGGCGTGAGTTGGCGCGGCAGCTCGAAATCGTAGTAAAAGCCGTTTTCCACCGGCGGGCCGATTGCGATCTGCGCCGCGCCGGGTTCGAACATCTCAGTCACCGCCTGCGCCATGATGTGCGCCGTGGAATGGCGCAGACGGTACAGGTCGCTGTCTTCGTAGCGTTGTTCTTTTTTTGCGCTCATGTTGCACTCCCATCTCACCCCATTCCCGCCCCTCCCCGCTCGTGGAGAGGGGAAGGGGTGAGTTCAAATAAAAAAACCCCCGCCCATTCTGGGGCGAGGGTTGCAGCCTCACGGTTCCACCCAGATTAGCCAATCGGGGATCGGCCATCTCTAGCGACCGATAACGGGGTCAGCCGTTTTCCTTACTGAGTTATCAGTAGCCAGCGTCCGTCATGAAGAGTGTACTGGTTCCTGTTCAGGTCAACGCTCGCGGGTGGTATTCGCCGCGCTTCCACGGACAGGGCTTGCAGACTCTGACCCTGCCTCTCTGGCGCTTCCGCACGGGTACTCGTCCCGGTCAACGCGATTAATATATTGGGGCGATCAACTGGACGCCCGTTCGATCTGGTGGGCGGTACAGGGCTCGAACCTGTGACCTCTGCGATGTCAACGCAACGCTCTAACCAGCTGAGCTAACCGCCCCGCACGGCTGCATTATACCAGCACTGCTGACGCTAGGCTGAGCGTTTCCGCACCACCGTTGTATCATCCGGCTGGATGACGGGCAGTGTAACGGTGAACTTGCTGCCCTGCCCCTCGACGCTTTGCACCTGGATCGCGCCGCCGTGCGCCTCGACAATTTCGCGGGTGATAGCGAGGCCCAGCCCATACCCCCCCTGAACTGACTCGCCCCCCCGTCTCGCCCCGTCCCGTCGACGGGACGGGCTGCGGCCGGCCTTGCGCGACTTGTCGACCATGTAAAAGCGCTCAAAAATGAGTGGCAGGTCGGCCTCCGGAATGCCTTTGCCCGTATCGGTCACGGCGATGTTCACCTGACCACCCACCTGTTTGGCGCTGAGCGTGACTGCGCCGCCGTTGGGTGTATGTTTGAGGGCGTTGTCCATCAGGTTCGTCACCACCTGCGCCAGTCGGTCGCCGTCCGCGACGATGATCGGCAATGGGTCGATTTCCGTGCGGATGGCGATTTGCCGCTGGTCGGCGCGCAGCAGCAGTTTCTCCGCCACGGAATGCAACACCAGAGACACATCGGTCGGTTCGCGCTGCAGCGCGGCCGGACCGGCCTCCAGGCGCGCCAGGTCGAGCAGGTCGGCCACGAGGCGGCGCATGCGTTCGGCTTCGTCGTTGATCACGCGGGCGAAGCGGTGCGGCGCGCCCGGATCGCCGCCCATGTCGTCCATGATGGCCTGCGAGTAGCCCTGGATCGACGTGAGCGGCGTCTTGAGTTCGTGCGAGACGCTCGCCAGGAAATCTTTCTGCTGCTGCTGGCCGGCCTTTACGCGCGCGGACATTTCGTTGAAAGATTGCCCGAGGGCGCGCACTTCGCGGGGGCCGCGCAGCGGAACACGCTGGTCATAGTCGCCGGTTGCGATCCGGCGCGCCGCAAACGAGAGCCGCCGCAACGGGGCGGACACCCAGCGCGCAATCAGGATCGCCATCACCACCGAGAGGATTACGCCGATGAGAACTGCCGGCAGCAGCGTGCCGAGAAAGTTTTCGACCAGGAATTGGAGCGGCGAGCTGGGCTGCCGCAAAAAAGCCAACGCCAGGCCGCGCTGGCCCAGCGGGCGTAGCACAAAAAGCCAGCGGCGATTGCGCGCATCCTGCACGACGTCGGTGGGCAGACTCGCCAGCGCGGGTTGTTGGGACGTCGCCAATTCCGGAATGTCGCCCTGCGGAGCGCGACCCTGCAGGACGTAGGAGTCCATGTGTACGGTGCGTGCATCACCGCCGACCAGCAGCACGCGCAGCGAGCCGTAGTCGGCCAGCTGCAGGATATACGCCTCAACCTCCGCAGCGTCCGCCCCTCCGAGCCGGAGCGGATTGGCTTGCAGCGTGACGCGCGTCTTTTCCTGCAGGGTCAGGTAGTCGAAGCGGCCGATAACCGGGGTGCTGCGCAGCAGGATCAGCAGCGCCAGCCCGATCACCGCGACGCATACGAGCACGACCACAGCGTAGGAGAGGATCAGCCGGTCGCGCAGTGTGTTGAACATGCGAAACGAGAGACCTGCGAGATTTGCGCGCCGGCCCTTCGGGCGGCAGGCTGCGCAAAATCCCGCAGGTTTGAATCACTCGACCAGCTTGTACCCTACGCCGGTCACGGTCTCAATCCGCACCCGGCTGCCCGCAAGCACTTTGCGCA
>JBHHUI010000510.1:0-3111 GCA_046753805.1 Anaerolineales bacterium | reverse complement strand
GGTTGATCGCTATGCGGGCGACGGTTTTCTCGCTACATTTGGCGTGCCGCAAGCGCACGAAGACGATCCAACGCGCGCCCTCCTTGCGGCGCTTGACATGCAGCGCACAATGCAGAAGTTACAAGTGCAAGCTTTTGCCAGCCTGGGCTGGGAGACGCAACTCCGCGTGGGCGTTAATGTCGGCGCGGCCATAAGCGGCCACCTCGACACCGGCCTTCTTCATGACACGAGCGTCTTTGGCCACAGCGTCAACCTGGCCAGTCGGCTGCAGGAGGCAGCCCGCCCGGGAACCATTCTCGTCAGCGAGGCAATCTATCGACGCTGCCGTGGCAACTTTGCATTCAGTGATCCGATCAAACTACAGCTCAAAGGGATTGATCGGCCGGTCGTCGGGTACGAATTGGTGACGCGGCGCGCACCGTCGCATCATGAGACCCGTGTCCCCTTCATTGGACGGACCATGCACTATGAAGTCCTGGTCGAGGCGCTGCAGCACGTCAAGACCGATGGACGTGGCATTACCGTGCTTGTCACCGGCGAGCCGGGAGTTGGCAAGTCGCGGCTCGTCGCGGAGACGCTTGCCCCCCTTGAAGAACACTTTCAAATCGTTCCGGCTGAATGCTCCCCGACGGAGGGCCGCAGTTACAGCGTGATCGCCCAACTGCTTGCGGGCCTGGCCGGCGCCGATCCATACGATTCCCTGGAGGCGCGTCAGCGCGCGCTAGACGAATTATTAGTGGGTTCGCCAATAGCTGAAGTGGGGCCATTTCTACACGTTTTGCTAAGCGGAGAGGACACCCGGACATCCGGCAGAGAATCGGGTTCGCCCCCGGACACCGTTCGCTCCGCGGTGCGTTTACTACTCGCCTGGCAAGCGCGCCGGAGGGCGCCCCTGTTTGTGGTGGATGACCTGCAATGGTCGGATACGGCCTCATTGCAGATATTAGCCAGTGTTACCAATTTGATACGCGAAGTGGCCGGCGCGTTAATCATCATCGCTCGCGCCGAATTCCGCCCTCGTCTCGCGAAGGTTTTCGGAGAGCATGAGCCACTCCACCTGGAACTGGATCCCCTCCCGGTGGCAGAGACCGATGAATTATTGGCGGCGCTTCTCGAGGGGTGCACAGTGCCTCACGCGCTGCGGCAAGAGCTCGTAACTCGGAGCGCCGGGATCCCACTATTGCTGACGGAGCTTGTACGCATGCTCGCCGACGCCGGAGTGTTCCGCGAAGGCGAGACGGATCCACACTGGCATAAAGTCGTACAAGGAGTGCCGGATTCAGTTAACGGACTGATATTGAGTCGCTACGACCAGCTGCCGACTGACGCCAAGGCGCTATTGGAAGCCGCAGCGGTGCTAGGCCCTTGGTTCACACCGACACAATTGGCTGATATCACAAGCGCCTCGGAAAAAGAGGTTGGGCAGCAGCTTGAGGTGCTGGAGACGGACAACTTTGTTCGCGGCTCATCCAGGGCAGGCGCAACGCGCTATTATTTCCAGCACACGCTACTGCGAGAGGCTATTTACGAAACCCTGCTCCTCGATGAGCGGCGCGCGCTGCATGGACGCGCTGCGGAAATTCTGCAGCGCACCGAGCCGGACGTATCAGCTGCGCTAATCGGCCACCATCTCGAACGAGCAGGGTCGGCCGACGCGGCGGCTTTCCTCAAACAGGCCGGAGAGCAGGCCGCGGCCTGTTTTGCCAACGAGGAGGCCGAAGGATTCTACCGCCGCGCGCAGGCGCTACTTGAGCCGCCGAATATGACAACGCCTGAGGAACATGTCGACCTGGCGCTCCGGCTGGCAGATCTCATGCTCCACACCGGCCAACTCGAGGCAGCGGAGGAACAACTCACGAAGGCAGCCGATTTTAATCACCGCGCTGGTGACATATTCTTCTATACCGGACAATTGAAAACACTCCAGGGAGCATACGACGAGGCACTGGCTGCATTCCAAGCCACAAGATCAGCATTAGCCGATGCGCCGCACACTTGCCGGGCGTTCGACATTGCGGACCTGGAGCGCGAAACGGGCTGGATAGCTTACCATCAGGGGGCCTTTACAAGCGCCAAGCACTACGCGGAACGGGCACTAGGATATGCCCAGCAGTCGGCAAACACCGCCGGCGTGGCCAGCGCGTACAACCTGCTCACGCCGGCGCTTTACTGGGCCGGCGAGCTGGAGGCGGCGGCAGAAAGCGGGCGCCAAGCGCTCGAATTGCGCGAACGCATGGGGGATATCTGGGGCGCTGCACGCACGCAGAACAACCTGGGACACATACTTCATCGCCTGGGGAAATGGGCAGAGGCGGAGGCCTATCTGCGCCAGGCGCTGTTCGTGCAACGCGAGATTGGCGACCGCCAGGGAGAGCTCCTGAGCCTGAACAACCTGGGTCTGCTGCTAACAGAAGCGGGGCGTGTATTGGAGGCATTGGAACAGCTTGACCACGCGATCCGATACTTGAAGTCCGGCGAGTTCGCCCCCGCGATTCAATGCCAGCTTCACATCAATCGCGCGCTCGCGTTCCTACTGGACGGGCAAGCTCAGGCGGCCTTTGCGGACTTACAGGTCAGCCTCGCAACAACGGAGGAGGGCGACAACACTGACATACGAGCGTTGACCGAAGCTTACCTGGCCGAAGCACAACTTGCTGTGGGAGACATAGAAGACGCATGGGATTCATACGAGCGGTCACAGCAACTGGCCGGCGCGCATGCCCCTCGCGAAGTACGCGCCGAATTATTGACCGTCAATGCGCACCTATTGCGCACAAACGGCGACTTGCATGGCGCACTCAACGCTTGCCGCGCGGCGCGGGCGATAGTTGATGAACTTGGAAGTCACTACGAGTATGCACGCTTGCAGGTTGAAACGGCGGAAATCCAGCTCGCACTGGGCGAAGCGCCGGACGAAGCGCTCGTGCGCGACGCGCTGCGCACACTTCAAGCGCTGCCGGCTCGGGCGGACGTCGCCCGTGCTGAGGGCGTACTGCTACAGTTAGGCGTCCCTGGAGACCGCGCCTGGCCCACTGTGGTCGTACATCTCAAACCGGAACTTGACGGCGCCGTCGAGGAAGACACTCAGGATCAGGAGACGTTGGTCACAGC
>JBHHUI010000509.1:0-3112 GCA_046753805.1 Anaerolineales bacterium | reverse complement strand
GCCTTCCACGCATCGGAGCCGGCCTCACGCCCGCCGCCGGTCTCTTTCTCGCCGCCGAATGCGCCGCCAATTTCTGCGCCGCTCGTGCCAATGTTGACATTCGCGATTCCACAATCCGATCCGGTGGTCGACAGAAAGCGTTCGGCTGTCCGCAAGTCGTCGGTGAAGATAGCACTGGATAAGCCCTGGGGCACCCCATTGTGGATGGCGATGGCCTCATCCAGATCGTCGTATTCCAACAGGTACAGGATGGGCGCGAAGGTCTCGTCGCACACGAGCGGCGTTTGCGAGGGCATGCGCACAATGGTCGGCTCCACATAGTTCGGGCCTTTTTCCGGCAACCGATTCCCGCCATAAAGCACTTCGCCGCCCTGCTCCACGGCCATTGCCAGTGCAGCCTCGTGGCCCTGTATGGCCTTGTCGCTCACAAGCGGCCCCATTAGCACCCCATCTGCCATCGGATCGCCGATTGGAACCTGTGCGTACGCCGCTGCCAGCCGCCGGGCAAATTCATCCGCAATGCTCTTGTGGATGATGATGCGGCGTGTGCTCGTGCAACGCTGTCCCGCTGTACCGACCGCGCCAAACAGGACGGCGCGCACAGCCAGGTCCAGATTCGCGTCGGCCGCGATGATGATCCCGTTGTTGCCGCCAAGTTCCAGTACCGTCTTGCCAAGCCGTCGGGCCACGGTCTCGGCCACATACCGCCCGACTTTGATCGAGCCGGTGAAGCTGATCAGCGGCAGACGAGCGTCGTTGATCATGCGCTCGCCTACGACCTCGTTGGCGCCGATGGCGAGATTGAACACCGCGCCCGCGCGGTGGTCGGCCGCGACCCGGTTGCAGATGTGCTGCAGCGCCACACTGACGAGGGGAGTCGTCGGCGAGGGTTTCCACACCATCGTATCACCGGCCACCGCAGCGATGGTCGAGTTCCACGACCACACAGCGACCGGAAAATTGAAGGCCGTGATGATCCCGATCGGGCCGAGCGGGTGCCACTGTTCGTACATGCGGTGGCCCGGCCGTTCGGAGTGCATGGTAAGGCCGTAGAGCTGCCGCGACAGGCCGGTGGCGAAATCACAGATATCGACCATCTCCTGCACTTCGCCAATGCCCTCAACTCGTATTTTTCCCATTTCGAGCGTCACGAGTTCGCCCAGCGGCTCGATGAGTTCACGCACCGCGTTGCCGAGGTCTCGCACGAGTTCGCCGCGCTTCGGCGCCGGTACCGTGCGCCACGACTTGAAAGCCGCTGCCGCTCCGTCAACAACGGCGTCGTAGGTTGCCGCGTTGGCTCGCATCACGGAGGCAATCGGCTCGCCCGTCGTAGGGTTGTAAGACACGAGTTCGCCCCCGCCCGGGTCCGCGACCCACTCGTCGGGCCCAACGCACGCGCCGGAGTTGACTTCCTCTATGCCGAGCTTGTCCAATAACGCTTGCATGTTTGGTTCCTCCGAAAATCAGTCCGCCAGCCCGCTATCCTGCTGGCGCAGTCCAGTACGGGCGTGCGGCGCAAGTGACCGGCCGAGGCTGAGTGGAATTACGCCCGCCGAATGATAGTACGGATCGCGAGGCGTGTCACGCTGCCCCCGAATCGCTCACACGCGTCCCGTGCCGAAAGCAGGTAGAATATACACAATTCGCAGTGAGGAAACGGCAGATGGCGGTCTTTCAGAAACTGTGGTCGCGCGATCAGTGGTCGGGAATGGCCGTGCACCGGTCGATTCTGTCGCCGCTCATGTACCTCGAGCGCACGCTGCACGTGTACCCCGAGAAGCTCGCGGTCGTAGACGGCGCCCGGCGACTCACCTACGCGGAGTTTGGCGCGCGCGTCTACCGGCTCGCCAGCGCCTTGCGCGGCCGGGGCGTCGGCGTCGGCGACCGCGTCGCGCTCCTCTGCCGCAACTCCGCCGAGGTGCTCGAAGCCCACTTCGCCGTTCCGCAGCTCGGCGCCATCCTCGTTCCGATCAACGTGCGTCTCACCGCACCGGAGATCGGATACATCCTCGGTCACTCCGGAGCAAAGGCGCTCATCCTGGACACGGAACTGAGCGAGGGCCTCGCCCCGGAGCAACCAGAGCTGCAAGCCTTACAACTGATCGTGTTGGCCGATATCGCCCCACGCCACGGGGACGCGTCGGCCGCGCGCGAACAGTCCGTGGAGGGCGTCCACTACGAAGCGCTGCTCGCGGAAGGCAGCCCGGAGCCGTTTGTCTACCCGGTCTCCGACGAAGACCACACCATCAGCATCAACTACACGAGCGGCACGACGGGCCGCCCCAAGGGCGTGATGTACACGCACCGGGGCGCATACCTGAACGCCATGGGCGAGATCGTGGAGACCGGTTTAAACGCCAACAGCGGCTACCTTTGGACGCTGCCTATGTTCCACTGCAACGGTTGGTGTTTCCCGTGGGCCGTCACAGGCGCAGGGGCGACGCACATCGCGATCCCGAAGGTGGACCCGCGCCAGATATTCGAACTGATCGAGACCGAAAACGTCACCCACTTCTGCGGCGCGCCAACCGTGCTGATCATGCTCATCGGCGAACGCCCCGACTTCCGACTTCCGCGCCCGGTCACGATAGTGACGGCAGCCGCGCCGCCCCCACCCACCATTATCGAGAAGATGGAGGCGATGGGCGCGCACCTGATCCACGTGTACGGCCTGACCGAAACCTACGGGCCGCACACCGTCTGCGAGTGGAAAACCGAATGGGATAGTCTTCCGCTGGCCGAGCGCGCGCGGGTCAAGGCCCGACAGGGCGTCGGCTACATCCACGGCCCTGAGCTGCGCGTCGTGGACGAACACATGCGCGACGTGCCGGCGGACGGCCAGACGATGGGCGAGGTGGTGATGCGCGGCAACAACGTCATGAAAGGCTATTACGACAACGAAGTCGCGACGGCGGAGGCTTTCCGGGGCGGTTGGTTCCACAGCGGCGATCTGGGTGTAATGCACCCCGACGGCTACGTCGAGTTGCGCGACCGCGCGAAAGACATCATCATCAGCGGCGGCGAGAACATTTCCACCATCGAGGTCGAGCGCACCCTGTTCGAGCACCCGGCCGTGCTGGAGGCGGTCGTGATCGGCGTGCCTCATGAGAAG
>JBHHUI010000508.1:0-3119 GCA_046753805.1 Anaerolineales bacterium | reverse complement strand
TCCCCGGCGACCGCAGCGCGCTCAATCCCTCCGGGCTGCGCCTCGGTACGCCGTGGATTTCACAGCGCGGCTTTGGCGAGGCGGAGGTGGACGAACTGGCCCTGTACATGGCGACGTTGCTCAAGGCCTGCACGCCATACACCCTGCCGGGCAGGCGCGGGCGCACGCTCTATCGCGCCAAAGTTGATTTCGACGTGCTCAACGACGTAAAGGTGAAAGTGCGCGACCTTGCACAGCGCATGGGCATCGACTTTGAGCCGCCCGTACACGGCTATCCGCATTACTATTACATAGACGATCCGGCGCCGGACGCTGAATTCGGCGCGCTCGAAATCAGCGGGGCGGCCGCGCGCGCTTTCCTGCAATATGCGACCTCCAACGATGTGGAAGCACTCGGGCTGGAAGACACGCAGGCGACGCAGCTCTGGACCGGCGATGGTGAACCCGTCGGCGGCGCGCTGACCCGAACGGACGACGATTCATTTCTGTTCACGCTGCCGGCTGGCGCCGCGCCGCGCGCCCGCGCTTGGCTGCGCGATCTCTCCGATGGTTATATCGGTTTCGACTCGGAAGACCTGCACACCAAGCTGCCCGGCCCGGTCGTCGTGCGCGACCATGGACCGGCCGGCGCGCTCCCGGACGGCCTCGGCGACCCTGTCGCCGTCGACAAACCCTACTACCTCGGCCAACCTCCAATCTCCGATCTCCGCTCTCTGCCCGAATTCACATGGCCGGACCCGCAAGACGCGCCATTGCTCAAAACCGCACTGAACGATACCCACCGCGCGCTCGGCGCAAAAATGGTGCCGTTCGCCGGGTGGGACATGCCGGTGTGGTACTCGTCGGTGTCGGAAGAGCATGCCGCCGTGCGCAACGCGGCCGGGCTGTTCGACGTCAGCCACATGGGGGTGTGGGAGGCGACCGGCGATACGGCCGCCTCGTTCCTCGACTCGCTGTGTGCGAACGACATCACGGCTCTCGGCGTGGGCGAGTCGGTTTATACGCATTTCCTCGACCCCGACGCCAATGTGATTGACGATCTGCTTGTGTACCGTCGCGCGGCCAACCGCTACATGATGGTGGTCAACGCCTCCAACGATGATAAAGACTGGGCCTGGGCCGACGGCGTGCGCGAGGGCCGCGTGCTGGTGGACCGCGCGCGTCCATGGGCGAAGGCGTTCGGGCGCAGCGGGGCGACGCTCCGCAACCTGCGCGATCCGTCCTCGGGGGCGGACATGCGCGTGGACCTGGCGTTGCAGGGACCCGCCAGCCGCGACATCCTGCTGGCGCTGGGCGCAGACGGCGCGACGACCGCGCGCATCAAGGCGCTCAAACGCACGCAACTCTGTGCCGCGACGGTTGGCGACTTTGATCTCGTCGTGGCGCGCACCGGCTACACCGGCGAACCGATGAGTTTCGAATTGTTCGTGCACCCGGACCGAGTGGTTGAATTGTGGAACAGACTGCTGGCGGCGGGCCAACCGCTTGGCCTGCTGCCGTGTGGGCTGGCCGCGCGTGACAGCACGCGCACCGAGGCCGGGCTGCCGCTTTACGGCCACGAGATGGGCGGTGAACTAAATCTGGGCGTCGGCGAGGCCGGATTCGGTAGCTACGTGAAGACATACAAGCCGTGGTTCATCGGGCGCGCAGCGTACCTCGCACGCGAGAGGAGCCGCACCGGCGAGGTCGTACGTTTCCAGTTTCAGGAGAAGGGTGTGCGCATGGCGCATCTCGGCGACCCGGTGGTGGACAAGCGTGGACGCGTGATTGGAACGGTCACGAGCTGCGCCATTGGCGGCGAGGGCTACCTGCTTGGGCAGGCGTTCGTCGAGTCGAAATATACTGCACCCGGCACAGTCCTCGGCGTATTCCAATCGGCGAGCGCCAAAGCAGAGAAGCCGCGCGCTGAGCTACAGCCGGGCGACCGCGTGCGCTTGCACGAGTTGGCCAAAGTGCAATCCCGCTTCATGCGGAAGAAGTAAATGCAAAGACGCAGAGTCGCAAAGGCAGACATATCGCTTTGCGTCTACCCGCACGAGGCGCTGAAAGGGTGTAGCGACTTTGCGTCAAGCAGTGCTCAGGGCAACAGGTCTGGCAGCGCCGGCACGATGGCAACCACCACCGGCGCCAGAAAGAGCGCCGGCAGGAAGTTCCCAATCCGGATGGGGTGTAGTTCCAGCAGGCTGCTCACGCCGATGCCCACGATGAGTAACCCTCCGACAGCAGTCATCTCGGCGATCATCAGTTCGGTGAGCACGCCCTGCGCCTGAGCGGCGAATAGCGTCAGCCCGCCCTGAAATACGAGGATCGTCGCGGTTGAGAACAGTACGCCGATGCCGAAGGTGGATGCGAACGCCAACGCCGCGAAACCATCCAGCACCGATTTGATCGCCAGCAATGTAAAATCGCCCGACAATCCATCCTGGATGCTGCCCACAACGGTCATCGGCCCAATGCAGAACACAAGCGAAGCGGTGACGTAGCCTTTGATGAAACGGTTGGCCTCGGCTTTGTCGCCGCTGCCCGTAAAACGTCGTTCGAGCCACACACCGGCGTCCTGCAGGCGGTCGTCGATACGCCACCATTCACCCAGAATGCCGCCGATCAACATGCTGCCGAGCACGATGATCGGGTTCTGGGTGTCTGTGAACATTAGCAACCCAATGGCAATCGTAAACAGGCCCAGGCCGTTGATGACAGTTTCACGAATGCGCGCGGGCAGCCGCGCGCCGAAAATCGTGCCCAGCCCGCCGCCGACGAAAACCGTGATGACGTTAATGAGCGTGCCTAGTCCGATCATTCATTACTCCTGCAAAATGTGAAACGCAATCACATTTCACGTTTCACGGCGGGCATTATACTGTTGTCGGCGTGACCACTCAGGGTGCGACGAAGCGGACGAGTGCGGATTCAAGCAGACGGGCCATAAGAATCGGTGATAGCCAACGGTTGCCGGCGTCATATTGAAATGTTGCTCGCCGGCCAGGAAATGAGCCGGACTATAATTGCAGCATGTTCAAACACTGGCAGCCATTCTTGTTTGGCTTGTTCGCCGGGTTGCTCTCCAGCGGTGTGATATTGTTGTTGAGTCGTCCGCCCAGTGGTGTGCCTGTGCAGCT
>JBHHUI010000507.1:0-3121 GCA_046753805.1 Anaerolineales bacterium | reverse complement strand
CCGTTGCGTTCAAGCCGTGCTCGTCGAGGGCGGCCTGCAGGCGTTCGACGATCTGTTGGACTATGCGTTCGCGTTGGGCGCGCCGGGCATTGATCTCGCCGACGATCTCTTTGTAGCGCGTCGGCTGTGTGTACCGTAGACCCAGGTCTTCCAGTTCCCACTTGATCTGCCAGATGCCCAGCCGGTTGGCGAGGGGTGCGAAAATGTCGAGCGTTTCCTGCGCGATGCGGCGCTGCTTCTGCGCGGGCAGATGGCGCAGCGTGCGCATGTTGTGCAGCCGGTCGGCAAGTTTGATCAGCACGACGCGCACGTCGTCTTCCATGGCCAGGAGAGTTTTGCGGATGGTTTCGGCCTGCCGGTCCGTCATTCCAAAGCCGTTCTCGGCTGTGTCCGGCCGCGCCCGGTCCATGCGCTCCACACGCTGCGTCAGCTTGGTGACGCCATCCACCATTCTGGCGATGGCTTCGCCAAACTCCGCCTCGATGTTTTCAATCGTGATGTGCGTGTCTTCGACGACGTCGTGGAGCAGGCCCGCGGCGACAGCGACGGGCGGCAAGTTCAGGTCGGCCAGCAACAGGGCGACAGCGACGCAGTGGTTGAGGTACGGTTGGCCTGATGCGCGTACCTGGCCGACATGTTCTTGCGAGGCAAATTTGAAAGCGCGCTCGACCAGCACTTTGTCGGCGGGCGTTGATGATTCCGGCAGGGCGGCCAGAATCTCGTCTAGCGCTGAGTCTTTGACAGGGGTAACGGTTGCCATTTATTCTTGCGCATGGCCCATCGTCGGGTTGCGCACCATTCTACCGCGTTCGTGATTGTGCATCCAGCGGCGATGTGCTATAAAAATCGCCATAGGTCTCTTGAGGAGCACGTATGTCTCTCACCGGGAAAGGCTTCTTCACGTGGAAGCTGCGGAACGTCGAGCGTGGCAATGCCGAGGCGATCGCCGAAAAAGCGGCGCGCGCCGGGCTGACGCACTTGATTATTAAGATCGCCGACGGCAATCAGCGTTTCGGCGAAGCGACCCAGAATCGGGCTGTTGTAAACGCTCTCCGCAACCGGCGCATTCAGGTCTGGGGCTGGCATTATGTGTACGGCAGCGATCCGAACGGTGAGGCGCGCGTCGGCGTTGAACAGACAAAGACGCTACGCCTGGACGGCTATGTCATCGATGCTGAACACCAGTACAAACAACCCGGCAAGGATGCCGCGGCGCGGCAATACATGGCCGGACTGCGTCAGGGCCTCCCCAGCACGCCGATTGCGCTCAGTTCGTATCGGTACCCTTCTTTTCACCGCGAACTGCCGTGGGCTGCTTTCCTTGAAAAATGCGACTACAACATGCCGCAGGTATACTGGGAAAAAGCGCACAATCCGGATGCCCAGCTTAAGCGCACCGTGCAGGAATTTGCCAACACACGGCTGGTGGGCTTCAACCGGCCGGTGATTCCTACCGGTTCAGCCTATGGCAGCGGCGACTGGGTTGCCACGGCGAATGACCTGCGCATTTTCTTGCAGCAGGCGGTGGAACTCGGTCTCAAGGCGGCCAATGCCTATTCATGGGACTGGGCGACACTGCCGCAGCACCACAGTCTCTTCGACGCCGTTGCGAACTTTGCCTGGCCGGGACCGGTCTCCGAACTGCCAGACGACACGCCGCCGGCGGACGCGCCGATCGAGGATATTCTGCAACGCTATGTTGATGCGCTCAACAACCGCGACCTGGACGCGCTGATCGGGCTGTACCAGCCGAACGCCGGGCATGTGACCGCTCGTCATACCGTGATCGGCACGCAGGCTATCCGGGATTGGTATGAACGGTTGTTGGATGACGATCTGCCGGGCGGCGCGTTTAACGTGGGAAACCCGCATGGACAGGGCGCCTCGTGGACATTCCAGTGGACGGCCAACAGCCCCGCTGGACAGATTTTGGACGGCGCAGACACGCTTGGCCTGCGTAATGGATTAATCCAGTATCACTACATGAGCTACACGATCACGTAGCGATCAGCCTCCACTTTCCAACAGCGAAATCGTGTCCTCGACTGCTTGCAGTAGCTCTGCAGTGGCGGGGTCCCGCGACGGGGTGAATTGAAGCGGCCGTCGGCCGGCGCGCCGCCCGCGCATCCGGTTACGCACATTCTTCAAAGGCGCCAGTGCGTCAGCCAGGCCAATCTCGCCGATCATGCGTGCGGCTGCGAGGCGGTCGGCGGGCGGCAGCCGTCGGTTGGCTACAATGTCCTCAAGGTGGCTGCTCGCAGCGGGAATGCGGTCCAGCAGCCGCGCCAGCGCCTCCGGATGGGCGTGCGCGTCGCCGAGCGCGTCGGCGTCCAGCGCTTGGAGCATGTGCCGGATGCGCGCGACCGTAAAGCGGCTCAGCTGCTCGGACACGAATTGTCGCGTCTCCACGGGCGCGATGTACTGCTGGTTGTTGCGGGCGTAGACGCCTGCCAGTACGTGGATGCTGGCGGCGCGTATTGTCAAGTCCGGGTCGTCGAGCAAACTCAGGAGCAGGTGGCACACAAGCGGCGAAAAGCGCGCCAGTTCGTGTTGGGTTAGCAGGGCAAATCCCTGCTCGCGCAGGGTTGGGTCCGTCGACACAAGCCACTCCGCAGCCAGCCACAACTCGGCGCCCTCAATCGTGACCGGCAGGTTGTGGAGTTCGATCATCTTGACTTTGTCGTGTGTCACTGAACCCCCTCGGTTTGTAAGCTTACGGCCGGCTCGCATCGTTGGCGCGAGCGAATTGTTGCCTGCGGCGCTCGATCACTGCCAGCAAATTCTCAAAGGACTTGAAGAAAGTCGCTACGCCTTCGTCCTCCAGTTGCGCTGTGACGGCGTCCATGTCGATGCCGGCTGCAGCGAGCTGTGCGAGCCCTGTTCGCGCCGCCTCTACCCCCTCCGCGACGCTCAATCTTACCAGACCGTGATCCTTAAAAGCCTGCAGCGTGTGCGGTGGCATGGTGTTGACTGTGTCCGGGCCGATCAATTCGTCGATGTAGCGCACATCGGAGTAGGCCGGATTTTTCGTGCTCGTGCTGGCCCACAGCGGGCGCTGTAATTGCGCGCCCCGGGCCGCCAGCGCCTGATGCCGAACAAGCCGACGACCCAAACGACGTCG
>JBHHUI010000506.1:0-3129 GCA_046753805.1 Anaerolineales bacterium | reverse complement strand
ATACGCGTCCACGGCTACTACTGAATACGTGCTCGGGCTGCGCACGAGGGCGGCGCGACCGTCGCCGATGATCACGTTGATGTTCGGTTCGGTCATTGCGAAATACTTCCGCCCCACCTCCACGATCTGCGCGTCGATCTCGACGCCGTCAATTGGAATCGGCCCAAAGACGGCGGTGTATTGTTTGGGGATCGTCCCGGCGGCCAGTCCGATGGAGGCCAGACTCGTCACCCGTTCCGGCGCGAATGGCGGACGGTTGAAGAACGGCCCGGCCAGGAAATAATCCCACACACCGCGCCCGCCGGGGATGGTCGCCGGGCTGCCGGGCGTGTACACCGAGTGGATGCCCTGACCTTCGTTGAGCAACAGGTAGCGCGTATCGCCGCGCTGCACGACCTGGATGAAGTTGTACGCCGACTCCGTCTCGTACAGGAGCCCATCAATCGGTTTGATCGCGCCGGAGGCCGACCAGAGGCCGAGCGCAACCAGCGCCGGCAGCATCCAACTGTGTAGCAGGGCGCGGCGACGGTCGGCGCGCGCCAGACCGGCCAGCGCCACGAGCAGCAGCGCGCCGGCGAAGGCGATGTAGGTAAGGCGCGTACCCAGCACGGGGATCAGCACCAGCACCGGAAGAAACGTTCCCAGCAGCGATCCAAGCGTTGATATGGCGTACACGCGCCCGGCCACACCGCCGGTCTCGCCCACGGCGCGGATGACCAGTCGGATAGCGAATGGAGAAATACAACCGAGCAGGGTGATGGGCACGACGAAGATCAGCAGCGTGGCGATGAATGCCCCGCCCGCGACCGGCGCATTGAGCACCGCCACGCCGCGCGCGGCCCAGAGCAGCAATGGCCGCGAGACCGCCGGGACCAGCCCGACGGTGAACGCGCCCCACGCCATGATGGAATAAAAAGTGCGGTTATGCGGCGAACGGTCGGCCCAGCGACCGCCGATGAAATATCCGGCGGTCAGGTAGAGCAGGATCAGGCCAATGATGCTCGCCCACACCAGATTGGACGTGCCAAATACGTTGCCCAGCAGCCGCGCAGCAGTCAACTCGGCCGCCAGCGTCGTCATGCCGGATACGAATACGGCGAAGTAGAGGTAACGATTCATGGAATCGGAGGTTAGCGACTGGGAACTGCTCACCGTCCGCGCAGACGACGGTAGCCCAGCCGCGCGACGGTGTACCACGCGCGGAAGATCTCCTGACGAGATATTTTGGTCGTGCCTTCGCGCCGGTCTTCGAAGATGATCGGAACCTCGGCCACGCGCCATTGGCGCTGCTGGATCAGGTAAAGCATTTCGATCAAGAATGAGTAGCCGGACGAAAAAATCCGCTCCAGGTCGATTGATTCGAGCACCGGTCGCCGGTACAGGCGGAAGCCCGCGGTGGCGTCTCGCGCGCGCACACCCGTGACCATGTGCGCTACCAGGTTGGCGCCCCGGCTCAGCGCACGCCGGTGGAAAGGCACGTGCGCTGTCCCCCCACCCGGCACATACCGCGATCCGATCACGAGATCGGCGTGTTCGATCTGGGCGAGCATCGATGGAATATAGCGCGGGTGATGGGAGAAGTCCGCATCCATCGTCAGGATGAGTTCAGCGTCCAGGTCAAACGCGCGGGTAAAGCCCGCCAGATATGCGGTGCCCAACCCGAGCTTGCCAGCGCGGTGGACGGCCACTACGCGCCCCGGATGCGCCGCCGCCAATCGGTCCGCCAGTTCTCCAGTTCCATCGGGCGATCCGTCGTCCACATTGATCACCCCGATCCCGGCCGGCAGCGCGAGAATTTCAGCCACCAGCGGCGCGAGGTTATCAGCTTCGTTGTATGTTGGAATAATGGCGTAGGTTTTCAATTGCGGTGCGGCCGTTCAAGCCAGGGTAGCGCCGCCAATCATAACACTCACGACCGGATCAAAAAAGCGAGCGCGAAGATCCAATAGGTCGTGCGGCGTAATGTCACCGTCGAGCCGCGCTGGGCGGCGAAGAGCAGCCACGCCAGCACCAGGCCGGTGCCGAAACGCAACATGGCCCACGGCTCGCGAAAGGTAGAGAATGGGGTAAACGGAATCAGGGCCGCATTCGCTCCAAGCAACCACATCCACAGGCTGCGGTCGCCGGCGACGAAGGCTCGCGCCGAGGCGACGATCCCGGCGATGGAAGGTACGACGTACGGTGGAATGAGAAACAAGGCAAAGACGAAGAAAGCGCGCAGATCGGCGCCCGCGATGCGAGCGATCCCCATGAACGGTATGACTTCGAATGGCGTGGCGAGCGCCCCGCCGCTGCCGAGGCCGATTGCTCCAAATGTACGGTACAGCCACCATTGCCAGGCCGCCAGCGGCAACATCACCGCAAGGCCCGTCGCCGCCAGCGAACGCCACGCCCGCGCGAAGAGCGCCCAGACGAGGTACGCCAGCACGAACACCAGGGCCGTTTCCTTCGCGAAGACCGCCAATGCAAAGAAAAGCGCTGCCGACCCCCGGCGACCACGGAGATGTGCGAGCAATGCAGCGGCCAGGAGTGCATACGAAAGCGGCTCGTGCAGGTCGAGCCGCACGGCGTGGATCAGGCCGGCCCAGAGGCAGTAGGTCAGCGCGTACCACCGCGACGTATTCAGTCCAATGAGCAAACGCTCGACGAGGGCCGTTCCAACGGTGTGCGCCACAATGTTGAGGGCGATCAGCATCCATGGAATCGCACGCACGTTTCCGAGCGCCAGCAATCGAGCGAGGAGCGGGTACAGGATGCGCTGGAAGCGGTACGCCGGTACATCCAGATGCGCAGCCGCGCCGACCAGGTCCCGCGCAACGTAGTAGACAAACTGACCGTCGTAGCCTTCATTACCAAGTGGATCGAGATCGGAGAACCGGGCGCCGAGTGTGGCGAACGCCAGGGGGTCGCCGCCGCCGGCCGTCAGCACCGCCCCGGTGTACAGGAGCAAAGCGACGAGAACCACGCGCCACGGGCGCAGCGTGCGCCCCAGCCATGCTCTCACGCGCGCCGCCGCCCGGCCATCCAAAGCACTCCCATCCCAAGCAGCCCCAAGCCGGAAAGCGCTGCGCCGCCGCGCAAACTCGGCGGCGAGTACACGAATTCCACTCGGTGTGAACCAGCCGGTAC
>JBHHUI010000505.1:0-3136 GCA_046753805.1 Anaerolineales bacterium | reverse complement strand
CCCGGCCCGGCTCCGGAGAGCACCCCCGCAGCAGCGCCGCTTGCGCGAGCCGCGCGCGCGACGTCTTCGAATCCGTAAATCAGCGCGCGCCGAAACGGCTCATGCAGCCGATCCTGCATCGCCCATTCGAGCAGCGCGTAGTCGCCGCGCTGCAGCGCCCGGATGACGAAGGCCGTACGCCCCACGTTGAGTACGGCGTCGCGCAGCGGCACCGCCAGCGGCAGCACTTTGCGCGATTCGGCGGTCGAGAGTTGCGTGGCGGGGAGCGCGATCACCACTTCGAAGGGATGCGCGCGCAACTGCTCCACATGCAAGGCGTCGCTTTCCGCACTGACCAGCACCAGACCGCCAAATAGCGAAGCGGCCGCGTTGTCGGCGCTCAACTCGAGTTTGTACGCGCGGCGAAGAAGTTCGAACCGGTCGAGCACCCCGCCCAGCAGGGCATTCGCTCCTACCAGCCCGCCGACGACGGCGGCTGCGCTCGATCCCAGTCCCGAACCATGTGGAATGCCGTTGCGCGCGAGGATCTTTAGGGGCGGCGCGCTGCGGCCCACGGTGTCCCACACACTAATAGCGGCCTGCGCTGCCAGGTTGGTCGAGACGACCGGCAGCCGGTCCGCGCCTTCGCCTTGCACATCTACCTCGACTCCAGCGCCGCCGGATTGCACCGCGAATTCGAATGTGTTGTAGAGGCCGAGCGCCAGCGCGAGGCAGTCATAGCCCGGGCCAAGGTTGGCCGTCGATGCCGGCACGACGACGCGAACGCGATTGGGCATGGTTCAGTGATCAGCGGCAGCCAGCTTCACAATCTTCCTCCGAACCTCCCCCCACTGCATGGGCGATAGGCCCATCTTGCGGCGCAGCTTTTCCGGCTCGATCTCGGCGCGCCAGTCTCGCACGGCGCTGGTCCAGCGCAGCATGTCGAAAGAAATGTGTTTTCCCAGCGCGCCTGCCTTCGTAATATCTTCGAGCAAGTATTCTAGCCGGCGCACCGACCAGGGGAAGATTTTTTCGCGTACATCGTATTCGGCCGCATACTCGTTGAATAAGGCCACCCAGTCGGGGTCGAGCGAAACCTTGCGCTCTTTGTGACGGTGGCGCTTGTCTGCGTAACGCACGTAGAGATGCGGGTTCGCGGCATCCGCGAGGTCCATGTGGTTGCGGACGAGGCGCGCACATTCGCCTTTACGCAGGCCAGTGTGGAGCAGGAACGAGAACAGCACGAGCGGCCGCAGGTCCGGCTTTTCACCCGCGCGCAGCGCTTCGGCTGCGGCCAGCGCGCGCGCGGTCTCAGCCTCCGTGAGGATCGTCGGGAGCGGACTCCGCACCGATACGTTCACGATCGGCGCGGCCGGGTCTGTGGCCAGGTTCGCCGTTGGAGTCAGCCAGCGGAAGAACGACTTTAGCGCAGTGACGCGCCGGTCGTAGGTTTTATCTGAACACGGGACGCCGCGCCCCGTGCGCATCCAATTCAAGTAGTCGTCGAGTATGCGGGTGTCGCACGCCCCGACCGAGGCCCCCGCCCCGGCGTACTCGACCAAAAGTTGAATGTCATACCGGTAGTTCTTGAGGGTGTTTTCGGAAAGCCCGCTCCGGCGGCGCGCTTCGATCCATGCGTTGAGGGCTGCTGCAAGCGACGTGTCCGGCGACAATGCGGCGACCGGCAGCGCCGGCTCTTTTGCCTGTGCGGGGTCGGGCGTACCGGAGGGCGCGGCCTCTTCCGGCTGTGGGTCAGGCGGCCGGTCGAACAGCGACATCTGCTGTGGATCGGTCATGGTCCCCCCTTTTTGTCAACGGAAAGCCGTTATCACTGTTCACTGATCCGGCGTCGGTCGTGGGATTGGATAATATGGATTGCCGGTCAGCGGACAGGAATCGTAGTCCTCGCCCAAGATGACGCGAAACTGCACCGGACTATCGGCTTCCGGCTGGTCGATTACGCGGCTCTCGTCCAAATGCAGCATTTTGAGGATGACCGGCAGCGGAGACCCTTTATCGCTGAGCGTGTAATCGACAACGGTGGTTTCGGCATAGTCGCGTCGGTCGGCCTCGCCGATGATCGCTGCTAAACCGTTCAGACGCAAGTTGTACGCAGCCAATTCGTCGGCGTCCTCCCAGGCGGCTCCATTCCACACTTCGGCCACATATGGTGCGTCCGCCAGCCGGTTCGTCGGCGGAGCTGTCAGGATCGACTCCAGGTACCACGACAACAACTCGTAATCGGGCAGTTGCGCGGACGGGAAGCGCGGATCGCCATCCCACGCTGACAGATACGGCGCGCGGATCGTGTAGCTGCGGGCGTTATCGTAAGAAAAGTCCAGCGCCAGCGGAACAAACTGCATGACGTCCCACCGGCCCATGTCTGTATCGACGAGGTGCTTGTATTGCTCATACAGCGCTGGAACCTGGCCGAGCATGTCCAGTCGCTTGGCGCGCTGGAATATCGCGCGCAGCACTTCTTGCTGCCGCCGGGAACGGTCCTGATCGTCGGTGGTTTTTCGTAGGCGCGAATACCACATGGCTGTCACGCCGTCCATGATTTGAACGCCGCGCGGCACGAAGAATTCTGTCCAACTCTCGGCCTTTGAGGGGTCGGCGTCCGGCGAGACTAACAGCTGGTCCGAGAAGTCGCAGCTTACAGGCACTTCGATGCCGCCGAGCGTATCAACGATGCTGACGAAGTCTCCAATCTCAATCTTCGCATAGTAATGGATCGGGATGCCAAAGTTGTAGATGATCGTCTGCGCCAGCAGCGCCGCCGGGCCGTCCGGCGCGTAGCGTGTCACACTCACCGCCGTGTTGATCGTCCCCATCGTGTTGCCCGGAATGAATACGTACACATCGCGGGGGATTGACAGCAAGGTTACCGTACCGGCTGCCTTGTCGATGGACACGACGATGATCGTATCCGTACGCACTTCGCCGCTTACGGCCACGTCCGAACCCATGAGCAATATGTTAACCACGCTCTCCGGCAATTCGAGCCGCGCGGCCGGCGGCGGAATCTCGGTCGGCGGCGCGCGCTGCGGAGTCGACCAGTACGGTCCGAGCGTGGGCTGCACCAGATTGGCGGTGGGCGTGATCGTAGGCGTACGTGATGGCGTCGGGGTCGGCGGCAACGATCGGTCTGAACGCT
>JBHHUI010000504.1:0-3137 GCA_046753805.1 Anaerolineales bacterium | reverse complement strand
AACTGCGCCAAAACGGGCTTCGATACGGCGTTTCGACAGGCTCAACGCCTACTCACCCAGCGTATTGGCTTCCAACTGCGAAACTTCTAAACGGAAGCGAGGAATGTCAAGCGAGAAAAAGACCACGGTGTTTCTTCGCGGTTAGCGCCAGACGCGCTGACCGGCCGCCGAGGCGGCCAGGGACACCGCCATGACGGCTGTGGCGTTTTGTACGTCCAGGATGGGGTTGACCTCAACGATTTCCATTGCTACGAGTCGGCCGGTCTCGCTGACCAATTCACACGCGAGGTGCGCTTCGCGGTAGGTCAGCCCACCGGGCACAGGCGTGCCGACGCCGGGTGCGTACACCGGGTCGAGCGCGTCGAGGTCGAAGCTTAGATAGATGCCATCTGTGCCGCGTGACGCGATTTCGACGGCGCTTTGCATGGCTGCGTGCATGCCGGTGCGATCAATTTGCTCGGTGGCAAACACGCGCACGCCGGCCGTCCGCAGCAATTCCCGCTCGCCCGCGTCCAGGTTGCGCACGCCGACGACTGCGACGTTCGCCGGATCGACGACTCCCCGGCCGGGCGACTGGCCCAGGTTGACGATGCGAGCATCGCCATAGCCGCACAGGGCCGCGAGCGGCATGCCGTGAATATTGCCCGATGGACTCGTCTTGGCTGTGTTGAAATCGCCATGGGCATCCATCCAGATCACGCCCAGTCGCCGCGCCCTCGCCGCGCCATGCACCGACCCCAGCGCCAGACTGTGATCGCCGCCCAGGGTAAGCGGAAGGTGGTCGCGGCGCAGGCTTTCGGCGGTGAGTTGCGCGACACGTTCTGAAACTGCGACGATGGCGTCGGCGTAGCGCAGGCCGGAGTCGCCGGAGCGGCTCGTTTCCGGCAATGGGATGTCCAGGTTGCCGAGGTCATTGACTTCGTGGCCGAGCGTTTCCAGCCGCTCGCGCAGGCCCGCGATGCGGATCGCGCTCGGGCCCATGTCCACGCCCCGCCGCCCAGCGCCGAAATCCATCGGGACTCCGATCAGATCAATAATCATGTCACGCTAGTGAGTTTCACGTCGGGCGGCGCGCTGCGCAATAAACGAAGTTACGAAGTTACGAAGTTACGTCAGGGTGTAATCGGATTGATGTAATTGTAAACGGCGCGGCTGACGTCGGCTAGCAAAGAGGAGTTCTCATCCCAGTACGTGTATTCGGGATACCACACGTAATAGACGAGCACATAGTCTCCATTGTCGGTTAATACGATGCCCGCATCGCCGATCGGCTCGCCCTCCGCCCAGCCGTGCTTGTGGGCAACCGGCGTGCCGCCCGGGACACCGGCCTCGATAAGCACGCCGATCCGGTTGGAGGTGAGCCAACCGATCATATCCTGACATTCTTGCGCTGTGAATTGGTCGCCGAAAGTCTCGATCAGCAATCCGTCGCCGAACTCCGCACAGCGGTAGATGCCTTCCAGCAGCCGGCCGATGTCAGACGGGGTCGTCTGCATGTACGGATCGGGCGCGGTGTTGATATCTTCCCTCGTATTGGAGGGCGTGTACCGGAATCCGGGCGGCTCCTCAGTGTCGTATAGACCGCCTATAAATGTACCCTGCAGCCCAAGCGCCGCGATGGTTTCGTTCAGGCGATATAAGCCGCTGCCGGCGTCCAGATCGCCAATCCATTCAATGAGCAGGTTTGAAGTCCAGTTAGAGCTTTCGGTAATGGATTTTTCGACGAGGTCGAGTTCGTATGGGAGCGCGCCGTCCGTGAGTTGGCGATAAAACTCGGTGAGGATGTAAATCTTCATGATGCTCATGCCCGAGTAGGCCACATCGGGGTCGGTCGCGATGTCCTGTCCCTGCCAGAGATTCATATGCACGCGCTCATCTGTACGCATGTCGACGAGGTACAGGCTGAACAAGCCGTCGAACTCTTGTAATTCGAGGAAGTCGCGGATTTGCTGCTCGAGGAGATCGATGGTGGGCTGCGCTGCAGCGCCTGGGAGACCCACCAGTGTGGCAGTGCGCGCCTCGCGGCTGAACAGTGCGGATCGCAATGCATCTGCCGCTGCGTCGCGGTCAAGGTGGATGCCGCCGGTGCCTCGGATCGTCATGAGCTGCTCGGGGTCCGCCCAGGGCGAATGGGCCGGCTCGTCATAGTATTGCGACACTTCCTCCAGAAAGTTCTGCAATCGTTCCGGCGAGTATGTCGCTTGCAGCGACACGGATCGGTCGGACGTCGGCTGCCGCCCCCAGAGATAGTCCCAGAACTGAGGCAAACCATCGCGGGCGCTCTCTGGCGGCCGCACGGTGGCCAACATATTCGCCATCTCAAGTTCAAATCCAGCCTCGGCCGGGAGTAACTGGAACGTGTGTCCACGGTACGTTACGTCGATGGGCGCGAGGTAAGTCGCTTCCAGCAACTCGGCCGCTTGCGCCTCGCTCAGGCCGCCGACGGGAATTCCAGCCACGGTCGCGCCCAGCGGCAGCGCGCGCACGCGGCTGCTAAACTGGATATAGTGATAGATGGAAAGCCCCAGCGCAGCAGTGATGCTTACCGCCGCGATGAGCGCGGATGTAACGCCGCGCCGTCGGGCATGGCCGGTATTTCGCGTAGGTTCGTCACGCATGGTTAACCGCTGCCAGGCCCCGGAAGCCGGCCGCTACCCGTGGAGGACTCAGTCATGGGATTCTTGAAGAAGTTATTTGGGGTTGCCGACGCTAGACCGGCCGACGCCGGCATCTATTTATATGTCCGCTGCGACAATTGCGGTAAGGTGGTACAGCTTCGAATAGAGCCGCAGTACGAGCTTGTCGCCGACGGCCAGGATTTCCGTACGCACAAGACGGTGGTCGATACGCGCTGTTATCGCCCGATGCCGGCCGTCTTTTACTTCGACCGACGCCAAAACCTGATGCGGGCAGACATCGAGGGCGGCGCGCTCGTGGACCGCGACGCATTTCGTGCGCAGGGCTGACCCGATCTTGTGCGCAGCTAGCGCCTGACGGTCATTTCGCGCCCCACAGGCTCGCGGGGCGGCTTCTGGTTATAATCGGCCGCGAGTTCCACCAGCACGCGCAGCCGCGAGGGCGGATATGCTGCGTCGAGTTCGCCCGCGAAAGTTTCGGCGCAGTGTTCAGCCGATCCT
>JBHHUI010000503.1:0-3138 GCA_046753805.1 Anaerolineales bacterium | reverse complement strand
CGGGCCGTTCGCAGCCTGCGATACAGCACGCGGTGATTCCAGAACAGTGGTCATATAGGCGCCTTTCGGTTCACTTGTCAGGTAGGAAAAATGGATGGCATCATGCGGCCAGATCGGGGCGGTGCCGCAATAACTTGAAATGCTCTTCGAGTGCGAGCAGCGCGCCGTCGGAGTCGCCCCGTTCGATGCACTCTACGATGCGCGCGTGATATTCCCACACCTCGCATAAATAACCGTATTCGGCAAAGTGATTCAGTTCGACCGCTTCGTACGCATCCCAGTACGCTTCCAGCAGCCCGGTGACAAACGGATTCGCCAGGCGGCAGAAAATGCCGAGGTGCAGGCTGCGGTGCTCGCCGTGCGGTATCTGGATGGGGTTGCCCTGCAGCTTGGCCTGCGCGCGGTCGATCAGGTTGCGCAGCTCGCGCACGTCGTCGAGTTGCAGGACGGCGATGGCAGCATGCAAGAAAGAAGCCTCAACCCGGTTGCGCAGTTCGCTGAAGGCATCGAATTTTCCCCGGTCCAGGCCGATGGCGCAGAGCAGGCTAGCCCGGACAGCCGGATGGAAGGTGTACGCATTCGCGCGAATCCCTGCACGGGGTTTGACATCCACCAGCCCGAGCACGCGCGCCACTTCCAACTGCTCGCGCAGCTTGCTAACGCTCACATCCAGACGGTCGCTAAGCTCTGCAAGCGATGGCAGCCGTTCGCCGGGGAGGTGACCGTTTCCGACCAAATATTGCAGGAATTCAGAATCGATTGGCAAGACAGCCATCAGAGGGAGGGGAAACGCTCCTAATCATCCTATTAATACAATCAATCAGATTGATAGGATTCTACGAGCGAATCATCGCCCTGTCAAGATAGCTATCGCAGAGAATTCATGTAGTCGATCAGCCCGGGGACAAGCGAGATGGCCTCGTACGTTGCTTGTTGGGGAGAGATGCCGCCGGCTACGGTGTAGATGGTCGCGCCGATCACATAACTGTCCTGGCGCAGAATGCTGTCGTACCAGATAAGCTGATCCAGATAGAACTGCGTTGGATCGTCGGTGAGGCCTTCCTGCACCCAGAAATCGCGAAAGTTCAACCAGCCCGGACCTGTGTAATCGGATTCGGGACGTTGGGCCATCGCCACAAGCCCGTCGATACCGGCTTCCGTTATCGCCAGTGGCACCACCTTGCCACGCGGGATCAAGATATCGCGATAAATCCACCGGTAGCGTCCAGCGAGCGGGCCTCGGTCGGGATACCATGGCCCGGGCGGCAAACCCTGCGACCACCACAGGT
This sequence comes from Anaerolineales bacterium, assembly GCA_046753805.1. Lineage (GTDB taxonomy): Bacteria > Chloroflexota > Anaerolineae > Anaerolineales > JBHHUI01 > JBHHUI01. Next base: position 1,849 of record JBHHUI010000503.1, on the reverse strand, counting down.
AGTACGTGGGCGCGCCATACTCGTGCAATGAGAGGATCGCGCCGCATTCGATGGCCGCGTCGATGGCCGGCATGAAGTCCTCGAACTGGTACGGTTCTGGCACGCCGGTAGACCATGAGCCAATGGCGGCGCGCAGGCCATGCTTTTGCATTTCGCAGGCGCGGGTGGCCTCGAACTGTCCGTACCACGCGATCTTGTCCACGCCGATTTCGTTGTAGCCTTCCCAATAGTCCACGTAGGCCGCGTGTTCCTGGTAGCGCGGTAACTGGTCGGCCACGAACGCTTTCGCCTGTACGACCGGGTCCCCCACGCCGACGTTGTGCTGCCAATCGTCCACAATGTAGCGGGCGATCGTAACGGTATTGGGCGAGACTTGTTTCACGCCTTCCAGGAAGGCAATCTCCGCCGCGCCCTTCATGATCGCCGGTTGCGCGGCAGCGGCAAAATCGATCATGGCCTGACCGTTGCCGGTGACATGGAACCCGAGTTTGCTCGGCCCGAACGCCGGGAGCGGCGTAGGCAAATAGTTAAGCACCCAGGTCGGGCTCGGTCCCGGCTGCGGGCCTGACCCAACGGCCGCCACAGCGGCGATGGTCGCCGTGGGCGTGGGCGGCGCTGCCGGGGTACCCGTCTGCGTTTGCCCCGGGGTTGCCGTTTCGGCTGCGAGCGACGTTTCGGTATTCGGAACGGCAGCTGTGTTGCTCTCGACAGATTCGGCGGTGGACGTCGGCGGCGCTGCGATGGGCGATACGGTCGGCTCAAGCGTGACGGTATCGGTCGGCGGGAGGTTTTCTGTCGGGACGATTTGCAGCGTCAGCCCGGGCGTGGGCGGCAGCGATTCCTGCGTGGCGGCGATGGCGGTGAGCCGGTCTTCGACGGTGAGCCGCTCCGGCAGGCGTGTGTTGAATGCGCGGAAGAGCGCCACGCCGGAGAGCCCAAAAAAAATGACAGCAAGGGCCGTCACAACGATGGCGACGCGCGGCTGGAGCTTAGGACTCATATAGGCGCAATCGCGGCGCAGCTACGGGCGTCTGCAGCGCCGACGGGCGTTTCACGCGGCCGACTGCAGCAGCGGGGGCAGCGTCTGCAGCGCTCGGGCTAAGCGGGTGCCGGGCCATGTCAGGGTCGCGCGCTCTACCGCATAGACGCGGCCGGCCAACTCCTCCAGTTCGTGCGGAATTTCGCCGGCGCTGGCCACGAGCAGAACCTGCGGGGCGGCTGCGCGCACCTGCTCCACATCCACGTCGATCCGCACGGCATCTGGGTCATCGGCAAATACATTCCGACCGCCGCACGTCGCTATCAAATCGGACGTATATGTGTCGGCCCCGACGGATTGCCATGTTCCCGTCTTATCGTCGCGTGCGAGCAGGCACCCAACGGGCACTGCTTCGCGCGCATAGGAGGCCATTGTGGTCCATTCGAAGGTCGTCTCGAGCGCCGAAATACGCAGGCCGGATTGGGCGCTGTTCAAGAGCCGCACCAGGCCCCACATCATATCGATCGTCGCGCGGACGCTCCGGGGCGCGATGTGCCAACGCGGGTACGCCTCCTCGTCCAGGGCAATTTGCGGGCCGTCGACGACAGGCCACTCTGTTGTCAACACGAGTTCCGGCTCGAGCGCGGAGACTTGTTGGGCAGCGCCTTCCTCCGGGGCGATGCGTGCAGCCAACTCAAAGCGAGAGGCGGCTACCGGGTCCATCTTGCTCACCCCCACAAGTACCTTCCCCAGCCCGAGGTCGATCAGCGTCTCGGTGAGAGCCGGCGAAAGAGAAACGACTCGGGTGGGAGGGATGTCGAAGTCCGGCGGGGCGTCGGCGCCGGCGGGCGCTGGGATCATGGTGAGCGC
>JBHHUI010000502.1:0-3142 GCA_046753805.1 Anaerolineales bacterium | reverse complement strand
AACGGCGTCTACCTCTATGGAGACTTTTGTTCCGGCTTCATCTGGGGACTGCTCCACACTCCGGACGGCGGGTGGGAGAACGGGCTACTCATGCGCTCCGGGCTGAACATTTCGTCGTTCGGGGAGGACGAAACCGGCGAGCTGTACGTGGTGGACCTGGGCGGCGGAGTTTACCGGCTGCAGCGCCGAAATTTGCCCTGATTCCTGTGATATAATTTTGCCGCGCCGCACGGAGCCACTCCGGTCCGGGCGGCGAAATTTTGTCTGGATATAAACACGAGCCAGCTATAAGGCTCGTATGCCGTAGGATGGAGTGATGAAAGAACACGTTTTACAAGCCGTCGCCGGCCCGGTCAACGAGAACATTCCAGCGTTGAATCCCGGCGATTCGGTCAATGTCCATGTGCGTATCTCCGAGGGCGACAAGGAGCGCATTCAGGAATTTAAGGGCGTCGTAATCCGGTCGCGCAAGGGCGGCAACGATGCCAACTTCACGGTGCGGCGGATTGCCAGCCACGGCGTGGGCGTGGAGCGCACCTTTCTACTGCGCTCGCCACGGATCGAGAAAGTGGATGTAACGCGCCGCGCGCGGGTGCGCCGGGCGCAGCTTTATTTCTTGCGCGGCCGCACCGGCAAGAAGGCGCGCCTCAAGGAAAAGCGCTAGGCCGCCGCCGGCATTGACGCGTAATCGTTGATAGCGTTACCATTGGCGTGGGGCTGCGGCCCCGCGCCTTTTTATTTCCCGTTTACACTGAGTCCCGAGGAAACATGACCAAACCTCTGATCGGCATCACCTGCCAGCGCCGCGATTGGCAAGGCGGCAAGCGCGAAGTGTACGGTCAACTCGTCACGTATTCGGAGGCCGTGCACCGGCAGGGCGGATTGCCGGTATTGCTGCCGCTCGGCGTCGATGCGGACGATCTGCGCGAGATTTTCGCGCGGCTCGACGGAGTCGTACTCACCGGCGGCGGAGACATCGCGCCGCATTTCTACGGCCATGGTCTGACCGAGTTCGACCGCGAAGTGGACGAAGACCGCGACCAAATCGAGATCAACCTGGCGCGCTGGGCATCCGCTGAAGAGAAGCCGCTGCTGGCAATTTGCCGGGGCGTTCAAATTCTTAACGTGGCGCTCGGGGGCACTCTCATACACGACATTGCGGCGGAATTACCGGGCGCGGTCAAGCACGACTATTTTCCCGACTACCCGCGCGATATGCTCGCACATCCGGTGCAGATAGAAGAAGGAAGCCGACTCGCGGAGGCTCTCCGCGCGCCGATTATCGACGTGAACAGCCTGCACCACCAGGCGCTGCTTGACATCGCTTCGGAATTACACGTGGTCGGCCATGCGCCCGACGGCGTGATCGAAGGCGTCGAGATCGACGGGCACCCGTTTGCAGTCGGCGTCCAGTGGCATCCAGAGTGGCTGCAGGACAACCCCGAGATGCGCAGCCTGTTTGCCGCGTTCGTGCGCGCAAGTAGTAACGGAAGCAACCCGGCCTGAATCCGCTGAACCGCCGGCGCGCCCAGGCCGGATTTTACGTGCTCCCCAATCAACCCGTAGGTGTCTTCGACTCCGGCCTGGGCGGCCTTTCCGTACTGCGTGAAATCTGGCAGCAGCTACCAGACGAGTCCACGATCTACCTCGCCGATCAGGCCAACTTCCCATACGGCAACCGGCCGGCCGACGAAGTGCGTGCTTTTAGCTCCGCCCACGCCCGCTTCCTGCGCGCACAGGGGTGTAAGGCTATCGTGGTTGCGTGTAACACGGCCTCTGCCGCAGCGCTTGATCACCTCCGCGCTGAAATCACGGACGTTCCCATTGTCGGCATGGAGCCGGCCCTGAAGCCGGCAGCGCACGGCACTCACTCCGGGGTTGTGGGCGTGCTGGCGACGGGTGCAACGCTTGGGGCTGCGCGTTTCGAGCACCTGCTGGAGCGGTTCGCGGCCAGCGTGCAGGTGATCTCAATAGAATGTCCCGAACTGGTCGTGCTGGTGGAAACCGGGCAGGCCGACAGCGCGCCGGCTGTAGAAACGCTGCGCGCGGCGCTGGACGGGCCGCTCGCACGCGGGATGGACACACTGGTGCTGGGCTGCACGCACTTTCCTTGGTTGGTTCCCGCCATTCGGACGGTAGCCGGCCCTGACCTGACGATCATCGACCCGGCGCCGGCCGTTGCCCGGCAAGTGCGCAAGGTGCTGGCGGAAAAAGAATTACTGGCCGGCCCAGCGGCGAGTCCGGTGGGTGAGCGGGCCATCTTCTATACGACTGACGACGCCGCGACGATGCAGAATAGGCTGGCGCAGATGCTGGCCGGAGATTACCGAGTCGGCGCAACCCCGCAGAAGACTGGCGCTCCTACGCGACCGGGTCGAAGTTAAGGGCGTCTTTCTGGAGTTCGGCCGCCGCTGCCGCCGACAGAGCCGGCGGTTTCAACGGGAGAATAACGTGTACGGTGGTGCCGGGGCATGCTTCCATGTCGAACCCGGCGCTCTCCACCCAGATTTCGCCGCCGTGCGCCACGATGACGCCCTTTGCAATGGGCAACCCCAGCCCGGGCCCGGCGCCCATGAACTTCGTGCTGCCCGAGGAATGTAGATCGGCGCTGCCGATACGAAAGAACTTCTCAAAAACCAGCTCGTGGTATTTGGGGTCGATGCCAACCCCGGAATCGCTGACAAGCACCTCGACTGACTCCGGACGGCGATCCGAACGCAGAAGATGGCGGGCGCGGATTTCCACCCGCCCGCCATCCGGCGTGTACTTGATAGCGTTGTTTACCAGGTGCCGAAAAGCCTTTGTCAGCCGCCGCCTGTCCGCGTGTATCGAAGGCACAGAACGCAGCCCCTGAACCGCAAGCGACTGCCCGCGCTCGCGCATCGCCTCGGCGTAGGGATCGACCGCCTTCCGCAATACTTTTTCAAGCGAAGTGTCGTCAAAACTGAGCTGCATCGCGTCTACGTCAATCTGTGAGGCGTCCAGCATGGTGCTGATGATATCGTCGAGACGGTCGCTGGCGGAGAGCAGGCTGGTGGTGAGGTTGCTCACCTGCTCGGGCGTGATCTGGCCTTGCTGCGCGAGCGCATCCATCACATCGGCGTAACCGCGCAGTTGCGTCAGCGGCGTGCGCAGCTCATGC
>JBHHUI010000501.1:0-3154 GCA_046753805.1 Anaerolineales bacterium | reverse complement strand
AACGCCAGCCCGCCTCGGTCGAGACCCTGACCGAGCGCGAAACCGAAGTTTTGGCGCTCGTGGCGAAGGGCTATACCAACAAGGCCATTGGCGTGCAACTCACCATCAGCGACCGCACCGTACAAGGGCACCTGGCAAAGGTCTTTCACAAGCTGCAGGCCAATAGCCGCACCGAAGCCGTGATGCGGGCTGTCTCGCTTGGCTTGCTGCCCTCCGACATCGGAGGACTGACAACAGACTGAACATGTTCCGCCTGCGAGGCTTGCCGCTGCAGCTCTTTGCGCTTGCTATTCTGCCGCTGATCGCGTTGCTGCTGCTGATCGCCTTCGGCGGACTGACCCTGCACCAGAACGCCATGCGAGTGTTGGTGGCCGAGCGCGACCAGCGCGCCGCCCGCACGGCCGCAACAGCCATATCAGAACAACTCGACCACCGGGCAGCAGCCGTGCAGGGGCTGGCGCTGCGCGGCGGCAGCGCGGCGGAAGCCGAAGCGGCGCTGGCACAATCGACGTTCCTGTTGCCCGATTTCGAGGGTGGCTTTGCATTGCTCACGCCGGACGCCACCGTCATGGCGGCTACCCACCCCCAGACGGAGTGGCTCGATTGGCCGGGCCTCTCCGGGCTTGTGCGCTCGGCCAGTCTGGGCGCCGCGCCTCAATTCTCTCCCGTGGTGAAGAACGCAGTTACAGACGAGGCTTTGATGCTCGTCGCAGCCGGCGGCCCCCGGGGCGCGGCGGTCGGCGCCTTTTTGCCGATCGCCCTGGCCCGCCGGGCGCTCGCGGATGCATTCGCAAATAGTGATCAAGCCGCCGCCTTCCTGGTGGACGGCAGCGGCGCCATGCTATACCACACCGGCGCCGACATCCCGCTGACGCCCGATCTGACGCAGCATCCCGGCGTCGTAGATGCCCTCCGTGGCGAAAGCGGCTCGAGCTATATGCCAGGCGCGGACGGCGAGCACGTCGTCGCATTCAGTCCGGTGCCATCCGTCGGTTGGGCGTTGGTCATCGAGGAGCCGTGGGAGGCTGTGTCGAATCCCTGGCTGCGCACGACGCAGGCTGCGCCGCTCGTGATGATCCCGGCGCTGCTGTTTTCCCTGGTAGCGCTCTGGTTCGGCGCGAAACAGATCGTGGAGCCGCTGCACAAGCTGGCGCAGCAAGCGACCCAACTGGGCTGGGGTCGCTATGACGCCGTGGAAGAGCCAGTGGGTGGTATCGCCGAAATACGCCGGCTGCAGTCTGAGTTAACCCACATGGCCCGTAAAGTCCAGGCGGCTCAACACAGCCTGCGCGGATACGTCGGCGCAATCACAGCCGGTCAAGAGGAGGAACGCCGCCGCCTCGCACGCGAACTCCACGACGACACGGTTCAATCTCTCATCGCGCTCAATCAGCGCGTGCAGCTTGCACAACTGGCGCTGGATGGCCATCCGGCTGCGGAGTCGCTGGCCGAAGTCCACGAAATGGCCACCCAGGCCATTGACGACGTACGCCGTTTCACGCGCGCACTCCGTCCGGTCTATCTGGAAGATCTCGGGCTGGCGCCGGCCCTGGATGCGCTGGCGCGCGATACGCAGAAATCGATGGGGCTGCCAGTGGACTTCTCCGTCTCGGGGCCGGAGCGCCGCCTGGCTCCGGAAGCTGAGCTTACGTTGTATCGCATCGCGCAGGAGGCGCTCAGTAACGTCGCCCGCCATGCGCAGGCAACGCACGCTTCCCTCCAGCTTGCGTTCGAACCCGCTGCTGTTGCGCTCACAGTCGAAGACGACGGGCGCGGTTTCCAAAACCCGGAAAGCCCGTCAGAGTTCGCCCCTCAGGGGCATTTTGGATTGCTGGGGATGCATGAGCGGGCGGAGTTGATTGGCGCGCGCCTTGAAATTGACGCCGTCCCGGGCCACGGGGTCCGGCTGCGGGTGACGATACCACAGGCGCAATAAGCCTTCAGTGGATGCGCCGGGGATGAACCTCGACGCATTGTTCAGTGCATGTGGGCGACACTATGCGCCCGGAGAGCCCCGGCGTCAGTTGCGTCTACCCGTGTCCAATCAATCGCGTGGCTTGCGCGCCGCCTCCCCCACCAGCCCGATGAACACGTCCTCCAGCGTTGGCTCCACTCGTGCGATGGTCGCGCCCGCGATCCCCTGTCCGGCAAGCGCGCGCTGCAGTGACTCACCGTTGTGCTCGTCCGGCGCAGTCACGCAACGCAGCCGTTCGCCCACCAGTCCCACCCGCCCCACTCCGGAAAGCCCCTCAAGCACGGTAAGGGCTTCTACCAGCGGCACGTCAGACACCTCCCAGAACGCGGCGCTAATCGCATCTTCACACAACCGGCTTGGCGCGTCCATAGCCAGCAGGCGGCCACGGTACATGATGCCGACACGCCCACAGCGCTCGGCCTCATCCATAAAGTGCGTTGTCACAAAGACCGTCGTGCCGGTCTCGGCCAACAGGTAGATCAAGTCCCAGAAAGCGCGCCGGGCGTTCGGGTCCACGCCGCTGGTCGGCTCGTCGAGGAACAGCAGCTCGGGCTGGTGCACCAGCGCCACACCCAGCGCCAGCCGCTGCCGCCAGCCGCCGGAAAGCTCGGCAGCCTGCTCGCCGCTGCGCTCTGCGAGATGTAGCATGTCAATCACTTCGTCCACGCGCCGACGCCGTGCGCCATTCCCGCCCGCGATCCCATAAACGCCGGCATAGAAGTCGAGGTTCTCGCGCGCCGTCAACTCGTCGTAGAGCGCGAACTTCTGCGACATGTAGCCCACACGCGGTCGGATTTCTTCTGCTTGGGCGACCACATCCAACCCGAGCACCCGCGCCGCGCCGGCAGTGGGCAGCAGCAAGCCGAGCAGCATACGAATGGTCGTCGTCTTGCCCGAGCCGTTCGGCCCCAGATAGCCGACGACCTCACCCGACTGCACAGCGAATGTGATGTCGTCCACCGCTGTGAATTCGCCGAAGCGTTTCGTCAGACTTTGGGTGACGATGACCGGTCTCTCAGGGGGTGTAAGCGTCATGTTATTTGAATCACGGAGAGCACCGAGTTGGCGGGGATTGGGGGATTGGGGGATGCTGACGGAATCAATCCCCAAATCTCCCAATCCCCACTATGGCGTCCCCGGGTTGAGCGGATACTTCTCCATATACTCCGTATCTCCGTG
>JBHHUI010000500.1:0-3157 GCA_046753805.1 Anaerolineales bacterium | reverse complement strand
CGACATCCTGGACCTCGGGCCGGATGAACGTTCGCGCTTGGGCTTGTTTCTGGCTTTCCAATACCCGGTGGCCATCCCGGGCGTGTCGGTGGCGAATTTTCTGCGCACCGCGCTCAACTCGCGTCGGCGTTCGGAAAACCCGCAGGACAAAGGTATCCCCATCCCGGAATTCCGAAAACTTTTGAAGTCCAAAATGGATATCTTGGAAATGCCGCATGACTTTGCAGGGCGTTACCTGAATGACGGCTTTTCCGGAGGCGAGAAAAAGCGCGCCGAAATCCTGCAGATGGCGACGCTGGAGCCGGAGATTGCCATTATGGACGAGACCGACTCGGGTCTCGATATTGATGCGCTGCGCATTGTCTCTGACGGCGTGCGCAATCTCGTCGGCCCCAGCATGGGCGTGTTGATTATCACACACTATCAGCGCATCCTCAATTACATTAAGCCGGATCACGTGCACGTAATGCTCCATGGCCGTATCGTCGAATCGGGCGGCGCCGACCTGGCGCTGAAGTTGGAAGAACACGGATACGATTGGGTGCGCGACATCTATAGCGCGCCGACGGCACAAGTCTGATTTGAGGAGTGCGAAATGTCTCTCGAAGAGAAGCAAGCCGTAGAAGAACTGAATACACGCTATGCCGAGAAATACGGTTTTCACGAGGCCGAGAATTATGAATTCAAAGCCCGGCGCGGACTTGACCATGACGTAGTCGAACAAATCTCGGTTATGAAAGGTGAGCCCGAGTGGATGCGCGATTATCGGCACCGCGCGCTGGATATCTTCTTTAGCAAACCGCTGCCCACCTGGGGCGGCGACCTATCGACGATCGATTTTGACAACATCTTCTATTACATCAAGCCGCAGAAGGAAAATGTCGATAGCTGGGACGATGTTTCGGAAGAGACCAAGCGCACCTTTGACCGCCTCGGCATCCCAGAGGCCGAACAGAAATTCCTAGCTGGCGTCGGCGCGCAGTACGAGTCGGAAGTGGTCTACCATAACATCCAGAAACATCTCGAAGAGCAAGGTGTGCTGTTCCTGGGTACTGATCAGGGTTTGGTCGAGCACGAAGACATCTTCCGCGAGTACTTTGGCACGATCATTCCAGCGACCGACAACAAGTTTGCCGCACTGAATTCCGCGGTTTGGTCGGGTGGGTCGTTTATCTACGTGCCGCCGGGCGTGCACATCGAGATGCCGCTGCAGGCCTATTTTCGCATCAATGCAAAAAACGTCGGCCAGTTTGAGCGCACGCTCATCATTGTGGACGAAGGCGCAAGCATGCATTACGTGGAAGGTTGCACGGCGCCGATATACTCCACCGACTCGCTGCACTCAGCCGTCGTCGAGATCATCATCAAAAAGGGCGCCCGTTGCCGCTACACGACGATCCAGAATTGGTCCAATAATGTCTACAACTTGGTGACCAAGCGCGCCGCGGCGTATCAGGATGCCGTCATGGAGTGGATTGACGGCAACCTGGGCTCCAAGCTTACGATGAAATACCCGGCCGTGTACCTGATGGAACCGGGCGCGCACGGCGAAATCTTGTCGATTGCATTCGCCGGCGCCGGGCAGCATCAGGACGCCGGCGGTAAGGTCGTACACGGCGCGCCGAACACCACATCCAAGATCATTTCCAAGTCGATCTCGAAGAACGGAGGACGCGCGTCCTATCGCGGTCTGCTAAAGGTGTACGAAGGTTCGCACGGCTCGCGCTCCAGCGTTGTGTGCGATGCGCTCCTCATCGATGACAAGTCGCGCTCCGACACCTACCCGTACATCGAGATCGACGAAGACGATGTCACAATTGGTCACGAGGCGTCGGTGTCGAAGGTCGGGGAGGACCAGCTCTTCTACTTGATGAGCCGTGGTCTTTCAGAAGAAGAAGCTTCCGGCATGGTTGTGTCCGGCTTTATCGAGCCGCTTGTGAAGGAATTGCCGATGGAATATGCAGTGGAAATGAATCGCCTGATCCAGCTCCAGATGGAAGGCTCCATCGGTTAGCCACCCTGCGACGGGGGTCTCTCAAACACGTTGTACAATTGAGGCGGCAAAGGCGAGGCGGCGAGTCCGCGCTCGCCTTTGTTTGCAGTGCTGATACGAAATAGGATGTATGGCTACGTATAAACGCAAAGTGATTACTACGCGACGCGCGCAACCGGAAGCGTTGGACGCGCTGTCGCTAACCTCCACTGATATTAAGGCGTTGTCCGAGCGAGTTGGAGACTCGAAATGGTACGCTGCGCAGCGCCGCGAGGCGTTCCGGGTATACGACGACATTCCGATGCCCACGTTGCAGGATGAGCCTTGGCGTCGCACCGACATCCGCGCGCTCGATTGGGGGGCGGTCACGAGCACCGAGGCCCGGTCTCCGAACGGCAAAGTACCGGAATGGTTGTTGCAGCCGCTGGTCGGAGAGCAGCATGGCGGCCAGGTTGTCTCCAATGGCGGCGTAGTCGCCGCGCCTGCAATCGACGCAGCGCTGCGCGACCAGGGCGTAATTCTGACGGATTTCCTCACCGCCACCCGTGAGCATGCCGATCTGTTGCAGAAGTATCTCGGCCGGGCCGTCGCAGTGAGTGAGGGGAAATTCGCGGCGCTGGCCGCAACGCTGGCCACCGAAGGCGTGTTTGTATACGTTCCACAAGGCGTGCGCGCCGAGTTGCCGTTGCATGCCGTTCTGTGGGCGAGCCGGCGTTCGCAGTTCTCGCGAACGATAATCGTGGCCGAGGACGGTGCCTCGTTGACCTACGTGCACGAGCTTGCTTCGGAAAACGGCGTAGGTCAGGCCTTGCATGCAGGTACGGTGGAGATCTACGTTGGTCGCAACGCGGATGTGAAGTTTATCGAGCTGCAGTCGCTTGGACGCCACTTCTGGCACTTTACGCACGAGCGCGCGCGGATCGAGGCCAAAGGCAAGCTCGACTGGGTCTTTAGCGCTATTGGCACGCGTCTTACCAAGAATTTCTCCGAGCTGGACCTGGTGGGCGACGAAGCCTGGGGGCGCATGTCGGGCTTTTATTTTGCGCAGGACGACCAGCATTTCGACCACGATACGCAACAGAATCATCTCGCCGTGAATACGACCAGCGACCTTCTATTTAAGGGCGCGCTGCGCGATCGCAGTCGGTCCGTCTGGCAGGGCAT
>JBHHUI010000499.1:0-3159 GCA_046753805.1 Anaerolineales bacterium | reverse complement strand
CATCGCCCAACTTTCCCGTCATTACTTTTATTATCGCCACGCTCGACGTGCTATCCGCCAGCATCGGCATATTGCCCAGTTCGCGCCACAGCGCGCGCGCCTGCTCAGCAACAGCCTCCGCCTTCGCCGTTTCACCTGCGGCCATGTATACATACGGCAGATCGTTGGCGACAAAGGCCTCCAACTCGCGTAGATTGTGTTTGCGGGCCAGTTGCATGGCGCGCTCGCCGGCGTCGAGCGAGACGTGTGTCCGGTCGCCAGTACGGTGCAAATTAAGCAAGTTCCAATACGTTCGGGCTTCGGCCACCTCGTCGCCCAGGTCCCGCGCCAGTTGCAGCGCCTGCTGAACAAGCTCCTCTCCACGTTGCAAATCGAACAACTGGTTGACGTTGGTGCGCAGCGCCCCCTGCTGAACCAGCGCCGCCAGCCGCAGGGCGTCGTCATCCCGCTCACGCCCCAGCGCTTCCATGGCGACATAGGTATCCCACGCCGCTTCAAACTGCGAGTCCAACTCGTGGGCGCGGCCGGTGCGGCTGAACAGATGCTCCAGTTGCGCCGACGAGGCGGCAGCCCCATCTTGCACGAGGCGCAGCGCGCTCTCGTAGTGGGCGATCGCCTCTGCATTTGCATACAGCCGGAAGGCCGCGTCTCCAGCACGGCTGTGGAACTCCACGGCGCGTCCAACCTCGCCCGCCTGACCAAAATGGAACGCCAATTGGTGCGCCAGTTCGTCCAGTCGCTCCGGGAATAACGCTTCCATGGCGTCACCCACGCGCCGATGGAATTCCCGGCGGCGCTTCAGCAGGATGGTCTCATACACCACTACCTGGGTAAGGGGGTTGCGGAAGCGATACTCCACCTCGGGCACGCGCGCCGCTTCCTGAATCATTTCCATGCGCACCAGCGCGCCCAGGCGTTGCGCGAGTTCCGGCGGCGGCAGCGCTTCTTGCTCTCCGATCGCCGTCAGCACGCGTTCGAAGAACGTGCGCCCGATAACGGCGGCCAGTTGCAGGGTGCTGCGGGTCTCCTCCTCCAGCCGGTCGATGCGCGCTGCCAGCAACGACTGCAGGCTGTCGGGGATCGCCATCGAGGCCGTATCGCCGGTCGCCTGCCAGTAGCGCTGCATGTCGCCGTTGGCGCGGCGCTCCACTGCGACGACTGTGCCGTTGTCGATCAGTGTGCGTACGACCTCTTCCACGTAGAGCGGATTGCCGCCGGCCCGCTCCTGAATTCGCTGGCGGAGGATGTCGGGGATTTCGGCAATGGCAAGCAGGCGGCTGATGAGTTCCTGCGTGTCAAAATCAGAGAGCGTCGACAGTTCGATTTCGGTGTAGCGGTGGTGGTATTGCTCGTCGGCCGTCGTCTTGAACTGCCAGACCGGCGCGTCCCGATTTGGGCGAAATGCGCAAACGAGGACGAGCGCGGTTTCGTCGGCCAGCGGCAGCAGGTGCAGCAGCAATTCGATTGAGACCGTGTCAGCCCAGTGGACATCGTCGAGAATCACAACGCTCGGATGCGCTGCTACGTGGGCGCGCAACATTGCGGACACGGCCGAAAACAACTCGCGCTTGAACGTTTCCCCTTCCAACGGCGGGGCCGTGCCTTCGTTTATGAACCCAAAGAGGGTGCCAAGCGCCTTTTCTGCGCGCAGCACGCGGTCCGAGTCGAGACCGACGAATAGCGGTTTCAGCTTGTTGTGCAGTTCTTCATTTGGCACGTCGAAATCGCTCCCGGCCCAGCGCCGCAGCAGCCGCTTAACGAGGCCATAAGGCTGGGCGGTCTCATACGACAGCGACGACGCTTCGATGAACTGCACTGGCTGCGCGTCACCCGCATGCGCCGCCGCGCGCCACTCGCGCAACATGCGGCTCTTGCCCAGCCCCGCTTCGCCGACCAGACACACGATGCGTCCGATGCCCTGCTGCAGCCCGGAGAGGGTATCGCGCAATATCGCCGTCTCGCGGTCGCGCCCCACCATGTCGGCGTGCAGCCCTTCAATCCCACGCACGCGTTCTCCCGCCCGCACGCGCCCGATGACGCGGTATGCTTGCACCGGCTCCGACTTGCCTTTCACCTCGATGCCGCCCAACTCCCATACGTCGAACAGCGACCGGACGAGTTTGTACGTATCCGCGGCGATTTGCACCGTGCCCGGCTTGGCGGTTTGTTCCATGCGCGCTGCCAGATTGATGGCATCGCCGGTCGCCGTGTACTCCATGCGCAGGTCCGACCCCACTGCACCCACAACGACCATGCCGGTATTGATCCCCACCCGCACGTCAATCTCCAATCCCCAATCGCGCCTGACCTGCTCTCGAAATACGCGGATATTCTGGACGATATCCAAACCCGCCAAAACGGCGCGCTGCGGATCATCTTCGTGCGCAATCGGCGCGCCAAAGAACGCGAGGATGGCGTCGCCCATGAGCCGCGCCACCATGCCCTCGTATTTGTACACAGGCTTGATCATGAATTCGAACGCGCCGTTGATGATCTCGGTCCACTCCTCGGGATCGAGTTGTTCGGCGGCGGCGGTGGAGCCTTTCACGTCGCAGAACAGGATCGATACCACGCGGCGTTCCCCCGCCATGCTGCCGCCGGCGCGGGCGGCATCGAGCTTGGCGCGCAGTTCGCGGGGAAGATACTGATCGAGGGCCGACTGCGAACCGCCGACTGCTGGTTGCGGACGGCTGGCCGCTTTCCCCTCGCCGCCCGCCGTCGGCGGTTGGCGCTCTTTCACCGCGACCGGCTGCATGGCAGCGCGCGCCCCGGTCTGGCCCGCTTCTCCCAACGCAAGATACGCGCGCGGGTGCAAGGGTATCCCGCAGCGCCCACAGAAGTTCCCGTCCGGCAGCCTGTCGAACCCACAGCGCGGGCACCGTTCCGCGAGCAGCCGGCCGCAATATTCGCAGAAGCTGACCCCCGGCCGGTTGTCTTCGCCACAGTGCGGGCAGTTGGCGGCCGGAGCAGGGTTTTCGGGGTTCACCATTTGCACGCTGGCGGCGTAGCGGGCGGCAGCGGCGGCTGCACCTGTATCAGGTATTCCTGCGCCATCAGTTTCTCATGCAGGCTGAAAGGGACCTTGCTGAACACACTATCAGCCCCTAGTGGTCAGTCAACGAGAATAAGATGGACTGAATCTTGCAACGGTCAGGGGCA
>JBHHUI010000498.1:0-3163 GCA_046753805.1 Anaerolineales bacterium | reverse complement strand
ATCATGTGTTGACCGCGTTCATTCCGCATCCGGTGCTGCGACGCGACACTTCGTATCGCACAGCCGACGACTTTCCCACCGTTTACAACTTTTATTCCACAAGTTTCGACATGGGTTCGGAACGGCGTGCGCAGAGCGGATGCATCCACCTCGACAGCACGCGTTCATTCGTGCTCGTGCGCCACGACATTTCGGTGACGGTTTGCGACACGCGCAATGGGCGCATGGTGTTTGTTAACCGCGCCGTCGCGCTCGCGCCATGAGCAGGATTTAGCCGCGGCCGGCAGATACCGCTCCCACAGCAGCCTGAGCCACGCTGGTCCGGTGCGCCGCCTTACGACATCGTCGCGCGAAGGTCCACGACTGCTTGCCCATCAATGTCGGACACGACCGTCTGCAATTCGTCTATGCCGCAGTTGCGCACCTTGACTACAATGTCCCACTGCGATTCGTCTTTGGGGGATCGCACGCTGCCCAGCGCCATGATGCCCCAGCCGCGCTCCGAAATCGCTGCTGCGAGTTTGGAAAACTCGCCGCGTTGATCCGGCACACGCATCGTCAGGCGACAACCCGGCTCATTGGCGCCCAGCAGGTGTTGCAGTTCGACAAGCAGATCGGTTTCGGTGATCACGCCGACGACGATGCCGTCTTCCACTACGGGCAGGCCGCCGATCTTGTGCTGGATGAGAATGTCGGCCGCTTCCTCCAGCGTTGCGTCGGGGCCAACTGTATGCAGGTCGCCCCCGTGCACCATAACTTTCTCGACCGTCAGGTTGGCGAGATAGCGGGTGATCTCCCACACGTCCAGGCTGGCGAGAGTCTCCGGCGCGACCGTCATACGGGAGCGCGTAACCAGCCCAAGCACCCGCTTTCCATCCCCCACCACAGGCAGATGTCGAATGTTGTTTTCCGCCATGAGCTTGCGCGCCTCGATCGCCTTCTTGGTTGGCTCGATCATGATCGGATGGCGTGTCATGTAGTCTCTGACGATCATGCCATACTCTCCTGTGTGTTTCGCTAGTCCGTGCCGTGGACGACTGGTTCCATCTTCCGCAGTTCTTCCAGCGGAATGTGGCAGAAAATACGATGCTCGTCTGCCACGTTGCGCCAGGGCGGCGTTTCGTGTTCGCAGATGGCCCCACCGTCCGGTAGCAGGTCTCGCCGCAAGCAGCGAGTATGGAAAGGGCAGCCCGCAGGCGGATTGAGCGGGCTGGGTACGTTGCCTTCCAGTCGAATGTGTTTTTGCTTGATCGCCGGGTCCGGCACCGGCACAGCCGCCAGGAGCGATTCGGTGTAGGGATGGTACGGCGGCTGGTAAATTGCATCCGCCGGACCGATTTCCATGATCTTGCCCAAATACATAACGGCGATGTAGTCCGAGAAGAACCGCACCACACTCAGGTCGTGCGCGATGAAGATCATCGTCGTTCCAAAGCGCGCCTGGATTTCCAGCAGCAAGTTGAGCACAGCAGCCTGTACCGAGACATCGAGCGCCGAGACCGGTTCGTCGCAGAGCACGAGGTCCGGTCGTCCGGCCAGGGCGCGGGCGATGCCCACACGTTGCTTCTCGCCGCCGCTCAGTTGGCGCGGGAGGCGGTCGTAATAATACTCATCCAGCTTGACCGCCCGCAGCAGTTGGATCACCTCGTCGCGCATCTTGTTTTTGGGGACGATCTTAAAGCGGCGCAGCGGGCGTTCGATCTGCTGCCCAACGGTATAGGACGGGTTCATTGTCGAATCCGGATTCTGGAACACCATCTGCAGTTCGCGGATCATGCTCAGGTCGCGGTCACGAACATTCCCCTGCACGTCAAAGCCCATGAAATCCGCCTCGCCGCCCGTCATGCCTTCGAGGCCGATGATGGTCTTGACGAGCGTACTCTTGCCACAACCGGATTCGCCGACCACGCCGAGCGTCTTTCCCTTCTTCACGTCGAACGATACGCCGTCCACCGCCTTGACATACTCCTTCTTGCCAAGACCGATAATACTCAAGGGCGACGAATTCGGGTGGCGATAGTAGGTCCGCATCCCGTTCACCTGTAGAATCGCGCCGTCGCCCCGCGCCTCCGTTTGCTCGCCATCGAGCAGGGGCACAATCAGGTCGTCCGCCGGCTCCCACCTGGCGGCGTCAATCTCCTCTGAAAAATGACAACGCGCCATGTGACCGTCGGTTACCGTCCGGAAAACCGGCGCTTCGGATCGGCAGCGCTCGCGCGTGTAATCGCAACGCGGCCCAAACGTACAGCCCAGCGGCAAGTTGGCCGGCGATGGAACGCGCCCACGGATCGGATAAAGAACGCTGCTCGCTTTGTCGCGTCCGAGTTTGGGCAAACAGCGGATGAGGCCCTGGGTGTAGGGATGCCGTGGATTCGCAAAGACCTCCTCCACAGTCGCCAACTCGACCATCTCACCGGCATACATCACCCCTACCCGATCGCTGACGCGCGCGATGACGCCCATGTTGTGGCTGATAATCAGAATAGCGGTGTCGAAATCGCGGCGCAGGTCGGCGACCAGGTCCAGCGCCGCCGCCTCTACGGTCACGTCCAGCGCCGTTGTCGGCTCGTCCATGATCAGCAACGCCGGATTGTTGATCATCGCCATGGCGATGATCACGCGCTGCTGCTGGCCGCCGGACATCTGGTGCGGGTAGCGCTCAAGCACTTTCGCCGGGTCAGGCATGTACACGCGTCGCAGCATTTCGACACAGCGTTCGCGCGCCTCTTCCTCGGATATGCCGCGATGGGTAGTCAGCACCTCCGTCATCTGACTACCGATGCGCAACACCGGATTGAGCGAGGTCATCGGGTCCTGGTAAACCATCGAAATCTGGTCGCCGCGCAACTTGCGCAGCTCTTCTTCCGAGCGCCCCACCAGCGACTGGCCCTGGAAGATGATGTCGCCGCGCACGATCTTGCCGTTCCGGCCCATGTAATTGACCAGTCCATAGGCCACCGTGCTCTTCCCACAACCCGATTCGCCTACAATGCCGAGCGTTTCCCCGCGATGGATTTCAAACGTGACATCGCGCACGGCGTGTACGTCGCCTTTGCGCGTTTCGTAGGCGAGGCCAAGGTTCTCGACTCTGATGACCGGCTGGTCCATTTTTCCGGATGGTTTCGACATAGACTGGCTCCCGCCGCCCACACGGACGGTTTAT
>JBHHUI010000497.1:0-3169 GCA_046753805.1 Anaerolineales bacterium | reverse complement strand
CGCTGCCGCTGCGCGCCAATCCCGGTTGCGTCGGTCTGATCGGCATTGAGCACGGCATCCGCCAGTTCGGCGCCCAACTCAGCGCGCAGGCCGCGCAGCAATTCGGTTGCCTCCGCCAATCGCTGATCCAGCGCCAGCCGCATTCCGAAACCGAACTCTGCATTATCCTCAAAGAGCGAATTCGACCAGGCGGGACCACGGCCTTCGCTATTGGACGCCCAGGGTGTTGTCGGCAGATTGCCGCCGTAAATTGAAGAGCATCCCGTCGCGTTGGCGATAATGGCGCGGTCGCCAAAAAGTTGGCTGAGCAGCTTCAGGTAGGGGGTCTCACCGCAACCGGCGCACGCGCCGGAGAATTCAAAAAGCGGCCGCCGCAACTGGGAGTATTTGACCTGATTAAGACGCTCCGCACCCATATCCGCAGCGGGCAAATTGAGAAAGAACTCCCAGTTTGCTTTCTCTTGCTCCAGCAACGAGCCGTCCGCGCCATCTCCGTGCAGCGGGTGCATGTTGATCGCCTTCAGGCGCACGGCGCGCTTGTTCTTGACCGGACAGACCTCCACACACAACCCGCAGCCGGTGCAGTCTTCGGGGGCGACTTGCAGCGTATACGCCTGGTCCCGGTACTCGCGGAATCGGGCTGCAACGCTCTTGAAACCCGGCGGCGCGCCTTCCGCAAGCTCGGGGTCGTAGACCTTCATGCGGACGACGGCGTGGGGACAGATGAGAACGCATTTGCCGCATTGGATACACAGTTCCTCATCCCACACCGGAATCTCGGTGGCGATAGCGCGTTTCTCCCAGCGCGCGGTACCGGTCGGGTAGGTGCCGTCGAAGGGCAGCGCGCTCACCGGCAGCTGATCGCCCTGCCCGTCCAGCATGCGCGCCGTGATCGCGCGCACGAACTCCGGCGCCAGGTCCGAGACGGGCGGCCGGCGTTTGATCTCGCTGGTCGCCTCCGGCGGCGCTTCGACCTCGCGCAGGTAATCGAGCGCCTGACCAATTGCATCATAATTGCGCAGGACGGCCTGGGCGCCGGCCTTACCATAGGTTTTCTTAATCGCAATTTTGATGGCCGCAATCGCGTCGTCGGTGTTCAGCAGCCGCACGTCGGCGGCCTTGTCCATCAGGGCGAAAAAACACGTCTGCATGATCGTGTTAATCCGTCGCCCCATGCCCGTATGCTGCGCGACCTTGTAGGCGTTAATGGCAAACACCCGCAAGTGCTTCTCAATGATGGTTTCCTGCACGTGACGGGGTAGATGCTCCCAGGTTTCGTGATTGGTATAGGGGGTGTTGATCAACAGAATGCTCCCCGGCGCGGCCGGACGCAGCGGGTCGAATCGCTCCAGAAAGCTGAACTGATGACAGCCGATGAAGTTCGCGGACTGGACTAGATAGGGCGCGCGAATCGGCTCGGGGCCGAAGCGCAGGTGGGAGACCGTCTGCGAACCGGCTTTTTTCGAGTCGTAGACAAAGTACCCCTGGGCGTAGTTGGGGGTTTCCTCGCCGATGATCTTGATCGAGTTTTTATTGGCGCTCACCGTGCCGTCGGAGCCAAGCCCGTAGAAAACTGCGCGCACCGTGCCGGAGGACTCGATCGACCATTCGGGGTCGAATGGCAGGCTCGTGTGCGTCACGTCGTCCGTGATTCCGACTGTGAAGTGATTCTTCGGGTGCGGGCGGCCTAATTCGTCGAACACAGCCTTGACCATGGCGGGCGTGAACTCCTTGGAGGAGAGCCCGTAACGCCCGCCGATTACAACGGGCATCCCGCGTGAGGCGGCCCATTGTTCATGGAGAGCAGCCACAACGTCAAGATACAGCGGCTCGCCAGTCGCACCCGGTTCCTTGGTGCGGTCGAGCACGGCGACGGCGCGCACCGTGGGCGGCAGCGCCGCAGCGAACGCGCGTGCATCGAAAGGCCGGTAGAGGCGCACCTTCAGCACGCCCACCGCTTCGCCCGCGGCGACGAGCCGGTCGACGGTCGCATGGGCGGTTTCGGCGCCGGAACCCATCAGTATCACCACCCGCTCGGCGTCCTGCGCCCCGGAGTATTCAAACAGCCGATAGCGGCGTCCAGTCAGGGCGCCGAATTGCTCCATCGCCTCCTGTACGATCCCCGGACAGGCGATGTAGAAACGGTTGACGCTCTCGCGCGCCTGGAAGAAGACATCCGGGTTTTGCGCCGTGCCGCGCACGACGGGCCGGTCGGGGTTCAGCGCCCGCTCGCGGTGGGCGTGCACCAGCTCGTCATCGATCAGCGCGCGGAGCACCTCGTCCGCTAGAATCTCGATCTTGTTGATCTCGTGCGACGTGCGAAAGCCTTCGAAGAAATGCATGAACGGCACACGCGCGCGCAGGGTGGCCGCCTGTGCAATGGCGGCGAAGTCATGCGCCTCCTGCACAGAGCCGGCCGCCAGCATGGCGAAACCTGTTTGGCGGGCTGCCATCACGTCGCTGTGGTCGCCAAAAATGGATAGCGCCTGCGCCGCCACCGACCGCGCCGCAACGTGAAACACGGCCGCGGTCAGTTCGCCGGCGATCTTGTACATATTCGGGATCATCAGTAGCAGCCCCTGCGACCCCGTGAAAGTCGTGGTGAGCGCGCCGGCTTGCAACGCCCCATGGACGGCGCCGGCTGCGCCGCCCTCCGCTTGCATTTCCGCGACGAGCGGCACTGTTCCCCACAAGTTGGTCTTACCTTGCGACGACCACAGGTCTGCCAGTTCGCCCATGGGAGTTGACGGCGTAATGGGATAGATGGCGATGACCTCATTGAGCCTGTGCGCCACGCGCGCAACCGCCTCGTTGCCGTCGATAGTTACCGTTCTACGCTCAACGCCCATTACGTTGCCCCCATACGGTTCGGAAAGTTTTCTACTTCGAGCTTGATGCCTGCCGCGCCCATCCTGTGCGTCACTCCGAGGCCAGCGCCGCGTGCGCTGCAGCCAGGCGTGCGATGGGTACCCGGAACGGCGAACAACTCACGTAGTTGAGGCCGATACTGTGGCAGAACGCGATGCTGCTGGGATCGCCGCCGTGTTCGCCGCAGATGCCGATTTCAAGCTCGGGCTGCGTCCGGCGTCCAAGCTCGACGCCCAATTCCATGAGCTTGCCGACCCCGGTGCAGTCGATGCTCTCAAATGGATTCTCCGGCAGCACTTTC
>JBHHUI010000496.1:0-3179 GCA_046753805.1 Anaerolineales bacterium | reverse complement strand
CCTGAGCGCCGGGACGTACTATTACCGGACGGAGTACATCTCCGACACCGGCGACGAGGGCGCGGAGACCGCCACCGAAACGATTGTGATACCGGGGCCGCCGGAGCCGCCGAGCAGCCTCGCCTACAGCTCTGGCGCCGCCGCAGCCACGGTGCTATCGTTCGTCGCCTCGCCGACGAGCGGCGCGACGTACCGGGCGTATCTCATGCAGCCCGGGGGCGCGTCGATCAATTTCGGCGCGCCGGCCGCGACCGCGCCGGTGGGCAGCACCACTATTACCCTGCCGGCCCTCACCGGCTATCCGGGCACGGCGTATGTAGTGGTACGGGCGGTGAGCAGCGGAGGCGCCGAGGAAGTCAATGGCGAGGTGCTGGCCCTGGAATATGATGCCCTCGGCAGCTACGTCGTCCAGCGGCCGAATACGCCGACGGTCACGCTCTGGGATGTGACCGCCGGCAATACGTTGCAGGTGGCCGCCGGGTACGACCCGACCGACGAGGCGGGGATCGCCACGCAGATTCACCTCTGCACGCGCACGCCATCCGGCTCCTATACCTGGACCGCGCCGGACGCCACAGCGGCGCTAGTGGCCTCGGCGGTGCATCCGGGCGCCAAAACCGCGAGCTTACAGATCCTCGGCGCGGTGAACGGCTGGCACTACTTCGCGCTCAAATCGGCGACTGCGGCCGGGATGCAGAGCGCCTCCGCGTCCGCCGAGATCCTGGTGTATATCGACACGACCGATCTCTCCGCACCGTCTGTTGATACCGACATATCCAGGGGGTGATATGTTTATCGAACTGGATTCCGCAGCCACTAACGAGATGCCGGCGCTAGTGCCGGTGGTCGAGGTGGATGGGCAGATCATACCAGAGCTGCGCGTGCTCACCGTCGAGGACACGGTGGGCATTCAGCCGGGCAAGGCGCGGCTGCGCTACATGCCCGCACGAGAAGTGTCGAGCCCCATGACGCTCAATCGGTATCCACATGATGCGATCAAATACGGCGCACGCGTGCGCATTTACCAGGGCGACCGGATATTTTTTCAGGGCGCGCTCATGCGCCGCGAGGACAGCGGCCAGGCCGACGCCATCGTATGGACGGCGCTCGATGACAGACACCTCCTGACGCTGATCCCGATTCGCGGCTGCCTGATATACGACCCCACCGGCAGCCCGGAGGTGAAATTCATCCCGCGCTATCAGCCGCGAACAAACCCCAAGGGATTCTGGAATTGCACCGGGGCATCAATCGGCGGCACGACCTACCCTGTTTTTGCGCATACGGCATACCTCGGTCGCACCTATGAGAGCCCGACGGAGGCGTACGAGAAACTGGCGCGGGGCAAACTGACCGCCTGGACGCCGCGCCTATTTTTGGAGTACCTGCAACTGCTCCAGGTCATCTCCCCATACAGCAATTATGATGGTATTTATTCCGAACACTGGCGCAGCCTCTACGGCAGCACGCGCCTCGGGTGGGAGCTGCAGGAAATCCTCGACCTGCACGGGATCGACCCCGCGGCCGGCGCAACCACCGACCCGCTCGACCGCAAAATGCCGGACATATCATTCCAGGGCCAGGCGCTCGGACTCGCCCTCCAACGCACGCTCGCAGTCACCGGCACGCACGACCTGCGGCTGCGATACGAACAGACCGCGATGGGCGGCAAATCATACCTGGAGATTTCCCCGACCGGTTACACAGCCGCATATGCCGGCCAGGGAACCGAGATCAGGATCAAACGCGGCGGCGCGGCCGACGACGTCAATACCGCCTACGATTTCCAGTTGCACGAGGACGCGAGCAAACTGCGCGAGAGCGTGCTGGTGGAGGGCGATGTGGTGAAAGTCGAGGGGCGCATGAGCTCGACAGGTGATCTGCGCCTGGTCAGCGGCTGGTCGGCCGACGAGGAGACCGCGTTCAAGCGCGTGATCAACGGCGGTGACGGCGCCGGCAACTACGCGAAAATCCCACCCACACAGGGCGCGGCATACGATGCCAACACGTGGGTTGACGCCGACGGCACCAACGGTCGGCCCTATGCGCTGAAGCGCAGCGCGGAGGCCGCCAACCTCGCGCGGCAGCTCTACCCCGCTGTCTATAAGGCCTTTTACCTCGACACGTCGAAACTCTCCGATCTGCTCGACGGCCAGGGGGACGAGTTCAAAAACGATTCGCAAAAATACCCACGGCTGAACGTCAAGGGAGCGCGTCCAATACTGGCGACGCAGCTCCAATATATCCAGCGCGACATGTCCAGTGGCGAGGACGTGGCAAATCTCCTGCGCGAACAATACCCGGTGCGCATCACCGTAAATACCGGAGGACAAGGGAGCGACGTACTCTATTCGGTGGGACTGCGTGTCACCGGCGACGGCCGCATATGGATCGACAACCTCTCTGAGTCGGTCAACAACCAATACAGTTGTCTCTACGCCGGCGACTACGAATCCAATCCGATGGGCATGAGCATAAAACCCTTCCGCATCAACGCCGCGACCGTAATGGATCACCGGGTTTTCGGGTATAAATCGATCAGCTATGCGGCAACGGAATTAGCGGACAGTTTCTACGCGGGCAGCTCCTACGCTGCCATGGACGGCCTACCGATGCAGTACATCGACAGCCCGGAGGCATACCGCGAGCATCACCAGGTGGACAGCTACCCGGCGGGCAACGACAGCTATTACGGCGGCGCAGACGGCAGCGTATTATCGACCGCGCCGCTCACTCGCATTGTGCCGCCAGGGAGTGAGCGCAAACACGCCGAGTATGCCGCGGAGCGCAAACTGGCGCTGACACGGCATGTCTACCGCGCTAGCTCCTGGAAATTGGTCGGCATCCGGCCGGAATACCGCGCCGGGCTCTGGATCAGCAAAATAACGCCGATTGGTGGCGACAGCAGCGACACGCCATACCTCGTCGAGGCGCCGCTACTGCGCGTGACGTGGGATTTCTCGGCGCAGACCACCATCTGCGGCGGTCTCGCGGGGCAACTGGTATGAGCTCAGACGCATGGGGATTGCCCGCCTTACCGGCGCGACCAGACGACCCCTGGTCGAGCACGCAAATAGCCACCAGGGGCCACCGGGCCACGGAGGGCGCGGACGGCGGCGCGCTGGTGGACATCCGGCATGGGCTGATCGCGGTCGAACAGGCGCTCGCCTGGCACGACC